>NZ_LLWJ01000065.1:0-239438 GCF_001529285.1 Pseudomonas sp. TAA207
GCCTTGCGGCCGCTACGCGACCGATCGCAGCCTTCGGCAGCGACTACATAGGCATACGCGACGCTGTAGTCGCTGCCGAAAATAGCGAAGGGCTGCATGACGCACCTTTTAGTGAGCTAAACACGGTGGCGCGCATGTATACCGCGCGCCCCGACGCGCACACCGCCTTGCGGCCGCTACGCGACCGATCGCAGCCTTCGGCAGCGACTACATAGGCATGCGCGACGCTGTAGTCGCTGCCGAAGGCTGCGATAAGGCCCAACAGCTTCCTGCAATATCTTGCCAATAAAGGCACAAGGCGTTGCCTGATAACCCATCTAACTTTAGAAAACATCCCTCTTCACGAAGGCAAAGGAATGCCAAAATCCTACAACAGCAAACAACTACTCAAAGGCCGCTACTCCGAACCCGGCCGCATCTATATGCTCACTACCGTCACCGACCAACGACGCCCCGTATTCAGTGACTTCCATCTGGGCCGCCTGGTGGTCAACCAACTCCGACAAGCTCACGACGAAGGCATCGTCAACTCACTCGCCTGGGTCGTAATGCCTGATCACTGCCATTGGCTCGTAGAGTTACGCACAAAGTCGCTGGGTGAGTTGATGTGCCGAATAAAGTCGCGCAGCAGCGTCGCTGTCAATCTCGCCACCCAATCCACAAACCGGCTATGGCAAAAGGGCTATCACGACCGCGCCTTGCGCCGGGAAGATGATCTCAAGGCCGCCGCCCGCTACCTTATCCAAAACCCGATCCGCGCTCAGTTGACCTCGCGGATCGGCGATTACCCCCTGTGGGACGCCTGCTGGATTTAGACCTGTGCTGTACGCAATTTCTCACTGCGCCCGCGCAACCACTCCAGCGTCAGTAGCAACACGACAGAGAACGCAATCAGCAGCGTGGCCGCTGCGGCAATGGTGGGGCTGAGGTTTTCACGGATGCCGCTGAACATCTGGCGCGGCAACGTCGCTTGCTCCGGCCCGGCCAGAAACAGCGTCACCACCACTTCATCAAACGAGGTGGCAAAGGCAAAAAGAGCACCTGAGATCACGCCCGGCGCAATCAGCGGTAAAGTCACCCGGCGAAAAGCGGTCAGCGGCGAAGCGCCCAAGCTGGCCGCCGCCCGCACCAGGTTTTGGTTGAACCCCTGCAACGTCGCCGACACGGTAATGATCACAAACGGCACGCCCAGCACCGCATGCACCACGATCAACGAGAAGTAGCTGTTACCCAGCCCCAAGGGCGCGAAAAACAGGTAGCTGGCCACACCAATAATCACCACCGGCACCACCATCGGCGAGATCACCAGCGCCATGACCAGCGCCTTGCCGGGGAAGTCACCACGGGTCAGTCCAATCGCCGCCAACGTGCCAAACACCATTGCCAATACCGTGGCCGCCGGGGCCACGATCACACTGTTTTTCAATGCGCGCATCCACTCGGCCGAGGCGAAGAAGTCCTGATACCAATGCAGCGAAAAGCCCTGCAACGGGTAAACCAGAAAACTTCCGGAGTTAAACGACAACGGAATGATCACCAGCACCGGCAAGATCAAAAACAACAGAATCAGCCCACAAAGGATGCGCAAGCTGAAGAACCACACCCGTTCAACGGGGGACATGTAAGGGCTCAGCATGGCGGCCTCCTTAATTCAGACGCAGGCGGGTGGCACCCACCAGCCAGTTGTAAATCAGGTACAGCACCACCGTCGCCAGCAGCAGCAAACCGCCCAACGCCGTGGCCATGCCCCAGTTGATGCTGGTATTGGTGTAGAACGCCACGAAATAACTGACCATTTGATCGTTAGGGCTGCCCAGCAATGCGGGGGTGATGTAGTAGCCAATTGCGATGATGAACACCAGCAGGCAACCGGCACCGACACCGGCATACGTCTGTGGGAAATAAACGCGCCAGAAGCTGGCAAATGGATGACATCCCAGTGAGATCGCAGCCCGCATATAGGTCGGCGAAATACCCTTCATCACGCTGTAAATCGGCAAGATCATGAACGGTAATAGGATGTGCACCATCGAGATGTAGACCCCGGTGCGGTTAAACACCAACTCCAACGGTTTGTCGATGACGCCCATGCTCATCAGGGCACTGTTGATCAGCCCCCCAGATTGCAGCAAGACGATCCAGGCCGCGACGCGCACCAGCACCGAGGTCCAGAACGGCAGCAGCACCAGAATCATCAACAAGTTGCTTTGGCGCGCGGGCAAGTTGGCCAGCAGGTACGCCAAGGGGTATGCCAGCACCAGACAGATGCAGGTGATGACCAATCCCATCCAAAAGGTACGGGCAAAGATGTCCAGGTAAATCGCCTGATCCGGTGTAGCCGGAGCCACTTCGCCGAGGTCATCAATACGGTGATCGACCGCTGCCAGCAGGTAAAACGGGGTCACGCTTGAACTATTGCGCTTGATCGCCTGCCAATACGCCGGGTCGCCCCAACGCTCGTCGAGGGTTTCCAGTGCGTCTTTGTAAGATGCCGGCACCGCCTTGAACGGCAGCGCTTTGGCAGTTTTCATCAACAGGCTGCGGTAGCCAGCCAACTCCATGTTCAGACGTTTGGACAAATCGCCCAATACTTGATTCTTGCGTGCCTCGGCCAAGTCCTCGCTGAGCGCCAGATACACCGGCTCAGCCGGTAAACCTTTGCCATCCCAGCCGTGCACCGCTACCACGGTGCGAGGCAAGCCTTCGACCACTTCCGGGTTGCCGACACTTTTGTACAACAGCGCAGCAATCGGCACCAAAAACACCAGCAGCAGAAAGATCACCAACGGTGCAATCAACGCCTGCGCCTTCCAGCGATTCACACGCTCGGCATGCGCCAGGCGCTTCTTCAAGCCGGGGCTGGGGACTTCGTTCAAGGGGATGGCGAGGGCCATGGCGAACTCCGCAAATCTTTAAACAAGGGCGACACGCCCTGACCGGGCGCGTCGGGTATCAGCGCGGCTTACTTGGCAGCCCACGCGTTGAAACGTTGCTCCAGTTGCTCGCCGTTATCAGCCCAGAAGCTGACGTCGATCTGCATCTGATCCTTGATGTTTTCAGGCGCAGTCGGCATGTCGGCTTGCACCTCTTTAGGCAGCAGCGGCATGGCCTCTTTATTCGCCGGGCCATACGCGATGTTTTGCGAGTACACACTCTGCTGTTGAGCTTTAAGCGTGAACTGCATGAACTTTTTCGCAGCCTCAGCTTTGGCCGGGCTCAAACCTTTCGGGATGGCCCACGCGTCGAAGTCGTAAATGCCCCCGTTCCAGACGATCTTCAGGTTGCTTTCTTTTTGCACCGCAGCGATGCGGCCGTTGTACGCCGAACTCATCACCACATCACCCGAGGCCAGGTACTGCGGCGGCTGTGCACCGGCTTCCCACCACTGGATGCTCGGTTTCAACTCGTCGAGTTTTTTGAAGGCGCGGTTCTGACCGTCCTTGCTCGCCAGCACCGTGTACACATCTTTGGGCGCAACCCCGTCTGCCATCAGTGCAAATTCCAATGTGTACTTGGCACCTTTGCGCAGCCCGCGTTTGCCGGGAAAGGTTTTGGTGTCCCAGAAATCCGCCCAACTGGTCGGCGCGGTTTTCAGCTTGTCAGCGTTGTAAGCCATGACCGTGGACCATACGAAGAAGCCTGCGCCGCATGACTGAATGGCGCCAGACACGTACTGATCGGGATTACCAAACAGTGCCGGATCCAGTTGCTCAAACATGTCTTCGTCACAACCACGGGACAGTTCGGGCGATTCAACCTCAACCAAATCCCACGAGATGCTTTTGGTGTCGACCATCGCTTTGATCTTGGCCATTTCACCGTTGTACTCACCGGCGATGATTTTGCCGTTGGTGCTGGCTTCCCAGGGCGCGTAAAACGCTTTGACCTGAGCGGCCTTGTTCGCCCCGCCAAACGAGACCACGGTCAGGTCGGTGGCCGCCAGCGCATTGGCGGCGCACAACAGGCCCATACTCAGGACCGATAATTTCAGGGATTTATGCATGGTGTTCTCCACAGGGTTGGTGAAGCCGGGGCGATTAATTCGCCTCTAAGAGAGGGTCCAGCGCACGTACGTGTTCAACCTGCCAACCGAGTGGCACCACGTCCCCGACGGCCAGCGTCGGGTCCAGTTCGGCGATCGGCTGTTTCACAAAAAAATCGTTCTTGCCGCAAACTTCCAGGCGCACCCGCACGTGGTCGCCCAGGTAGATGAACTCTTCAACTCGCCCCGAGAAACGGTTCACGCAGGACTCACTGGCGCCGTTGAGGCTGATGCGCTCCGGGCGGATCGACAGGGTCACCGGATCGCCGGTGCGCCCCACATTCACCGCCAGCGCTTGCACCTTCTCACCGCGGCTCAGTTCGACCACGCAGCGCTCGCCGTCCTGACTGTGCAGGCGGCCATTGAGGCGGTTGTTTTCACCAATGAAATTGGCGACGAAGGTGTTTTTCGGCTCTTCGTAGAGGCTTCGCGGCGGGGCAATTTGCTGGATTTCACCTTGATGGAATACCGCCACCCGATCCGACATGGTCAGCGCTTCGCCCTGGTCGTGAGTCACGTAAACCACGGTCACACCGAGGCGCTGGTGCAGATGCTTGATCTCCATCTGCATGTGCTCGCGCAACTGCTTGTCCAGCGCGCCCAACGGCTCGTCCATCAGCACCAGCTGCGGTTCGAACACCAGCGCGCGCGCCAGTGCAACCCGCTGTTGCTGGCCGCCCGAAAGTTGCGCCGGGTAACGTTGGGCAAACGCATCGAGCTGCACCATGCTCAACACACGCTTGACCCGCTCACTGATATCCGTGCGATTGAGGCCGCGCACCGACAGCGGAAAGCCCAGGTTTTCGGCCACGGTCATGTGCGGGAACAGCGCGTAGTTTTGAAACACCATGCCAATGTCGCGCTTGTGCGGCGGCACATTATTGATCGAGCGGCCCGCCAACAGGATTTCACCCGCGGTGGGCGTTTCAAAGCCTGCGAGCATCATCAGGCTGGTGGTTTTGCCCGACCCTGAAGGCCCAAGCAAGGTCAGAAACTCGCCTTTACGAATGTCCAGATTGAGGTCTTTGACGATCAGGTTTTCGCCGTCATAGCTTTTTTGCACGCCACGAAAGCTGACCAAAATGTCATTCGACCCAGCGCTTGCACCGACCTCACTCATAGCCACACCTTTTGTTTTGGACTGCTGTAGCCCAAGACTAAAGAAGGCGCCAGCCCGCAGAAATCGGGGCGCAGGAGAGATTCACATGAGGCAGTTGGAAGATTAGGGGTAGGGCGTGCCCTACACAGATGTCGCGTTTAAGACAGTGAGACGCTTATGGCCAAGCACGATGGCAAATCAATGATACAAAACTGTCGTAATCAGACACGCCCCACTCGGTAGTCGCTGCCGAAGGCTGCGATGGGCTACGGCATTTAATGATCGTTCACTCTTATCGCAGCCTGCGCCAGCGACGACCGTTGCGGTTTCGTATTTCACACCAGCTTGTGTTCCATCGCGTACTTCACCAACTCAGCCAGCGAGGTGACGTTGAGTTTTTGCATCAAGCGCGCCTTGTGCGTACTGATGGTCTTGCTGCTCAAGGCCAGTTGCTGCGCGATGTCATTCACGTTTACGCCCTGCGCCAGTCGCTCGAATACTGAAAACTCCCGCTCCGACAACGACGCATGTAACGGCCGCGAATCAGTCAGGCCCACTTCAAACACCATGCGATCCGCCAACTCCGGGTCGATGTAACGCCCCCCTGCCGCCACTTTTCGAATCGCCGTGAGCAGCAACGCCGGATCACTGTCCTTGGTCGCATACCCCGCCGCACCAAATTTCAATGCCCGCGCCGCCATCTGCGCTTCGTCGTGCATCGACAACACCAAGATCGCGGGCGGGTTGTTCAAGGCACGTATTCGCGGGATCGCTTCCAGACCGTTGACACCGGGCATCGAAATATCCAGCAGCACCACTTCGCACGGCACATGACGCAAGGTTTCCAGCAATTGCTCGCCATTGCTCGCCTCCCCCACGACCAGCAGGTCCTTGGCCAGGCCGATCAATTGCTTGATGCCTTCACGCACGATGGTGTGGTCTTCCGCTACCAGTACACGAATCACAGGTATTTCCTCATCAAGGTCATTTCGACGGCTGAACCAGCGGCACCCGCACATTCAGGGTGGTGCCTTCGCCCGGCACACTGTGCAACGACAGCGTACCCCCCAACATCAATACACGTTCGCGCATGCCCACCAGCCCGAAAGAGGTTGGCCTGCCGGTGGCGGGAACAAACCCCAGGCCATCATCGCTGATAGTCAGGCACAGCGATTGTTGTTCAATGCTTAAGGTCAACTCAACGGTTTGCGCCTGAGCATGGCGCATCACGTTGGTCAGCGCCTCCTGCAAAATCCGGAACAGACCAACTTCCTTGGCAGCACTCAGCGGTGGCAAATGTTCAGGCACCTGCACCAGACACGGAATTTGCGTACGTGCTTCAAAGCGCTGCGCCTGCCATTCGATGGCAGAACTGATGCCCGCGTCCAGAATGGGCGGGCGCAAGGCCGTGGCCACATCACGCACCAACTGAAACAGCTGAGCGATGAGCTTTTTCATACTGTTCAGGCGTTCGCGCAGCCCGGGGTCGAGGTCGGCATACGCCAGCTCACACATGGACGTTTCGAGTTTGAGCACGGTCAACATCTGCCCCAGCTCGTCGTGCACTTCGCGGGCGATACGTGCTTTTTCTTCTTCACGCACACTCTCAAGGTGCGCCGACAGTTCACGCAATTGACCACGCGAACTGTCGAGCTCCAGTTCAATGCGCTTGCTTTCGCTGATATCCCACACAATGCCGTCCCACACCACGGTGCCATCGCCCAGCCGCCGGGTGATGGCCTTGATCTCGGCCCAGCGCTGCTGACCATCGCGCGTAACAATGCGACCTTGCCACGCCCAGTCGCTGTCGCTGTCCAGCGCCAGGTCCTGCACGCGGTGGTAATCCGCCTTGTCGTCGGGATGTACCAGGCTGCGCAAACCGACTTCGCGTTTACGTAACGTCGCGGGCGAGAAGCCGGCCAAACTCTCACTGCCTTCACTGATGTAGGGGAAGTCCAACTCACCCGTAAGCAGTGAGCGCTCCAGACGAAACACCAGCCCCGGCACATTGGCCGCGATGCCTTGCAAGCGTGCATCACTCTCTTGCAGCGCGGCCTGCACGCGACGGCGTTCAGTGATGTCATTGAGGTACACGACCAAGTACTCCGCCGCCTGAAAACGCAGGAAGCTGAGGGTAATGTCCGCCGGAAACGTGCTGCCGTCGGCACGCACACATTGGCTTTCAAAGCGCTGCGCGCCGTCTTCACTGGCCCGTGCGCGCTTCCACAAACCGAGCCAGCGGTCCATCGTCAGCCCCGGCTCAAAATCACTCAAGGGTCGCTCAAGGACCGCACCCTGCGCACACCCGAGCATGTGTTCGGCGGCCTGATTGGCATAGCGCACGTGACTGTCCCAATTGACCCACAGAATGCCGACCGGGCTTTGGTCGATTGAAAACTGGGTCAAGCGCAACGCTTCGGCGCTCGCGACACGCAGCGCGATGTCTTCGCGAGCACTGAGCAGCGCCCGTTCCAGCGCGGTTTGCTGACGCCGCTGCCAGTACACAATCGCCATGCACGCCAACAACACTGCACCGATCAACAGGCTCAGGTTTTGCCAAAAGCCGGGCGAAGGGCCCAGGTGGGGGTATTTGGGCTGCAACCAGCGGGCATGCAGTTGCTCCATGTCGCGTGCAGGTATCGCATGCAGCCCGCGTTCGACGATCCCGGCCAGCTGCGGCCAATCGCGTCGGGTCGCCACGCGTAACAATTGCGGCAAACCGATATCGCCCACCACCGCTAACCCGGCGAACTCCGGCTCAACCGACAAGCGACTGAGTTGCGCTTCATCAATCACGGCATAGGTCGCTTGCTGGCTGAGCAACAATTGCAACGCCTGACGCTCCAGCGGCACGCCTTGCAAATTGAGTCCTGGGTAGCTGCTGCGTAAAAACTCCGCCGTCGCACTGGGCATGCGCACCGCCACGCGAGTCTGGCTGTCGAGCCGCTCCAGATCGACCGCTCCGTTGCCGTTGCGCTCGCCTACCACCAACTGCGGCACCCGCATATACGGGTCGGAAAACAGCCACAGGCGCAACCCTGCCGGTGTTTGGGTCAGGCCCGGCACCAGATCAATCTCCCCGGCGCGGGCCGCTGCTTCAAGGTGCGCCAGATCCGGATAATTGCGCCAGCGCAACTCAACGTTCAACGCCTGCGCCAGCCACTTCATCAGCTCCACATTGGCCCCGGAGAGCTGTTGCAAACGCTGATCAAATTTGGCGTAGGGCGCTTGCAGCACCAGGCCGACCCGCAACTCCGGGTGCTGCGCCAGCCATTGTTGTTGCTCAACGCTCAACTGCGCCGCAGGCACGGGCGCTGCATGGCTCATCAAGGGCAGCCAGAACCAGCCGATAACCAACAGATAGCAAAAACGTGTCATCTGAACGCTCACACCCTGACAAATACTGATCAACCCTTTAGGCTGCCGGGATTACTTCTGGCCTGGAAAAACTGATGTCTTCTTACCGTCTGGCGCTGCCAGCCCTGTGCCTGTCGTTACTACTGCCCTTGGCATTACCGGTCTACGCTGCTGAGCCGCAGCCCGCTGCCGAGCCTGCACAACCTCAACCTGTTGAGCGTCAGCCCTTGCTCGAACGCAGCCAGGAAGACGCGACTGCGCTTGAACGACAGCTCCCGCAGCACGAACAGCAACAGCTGCAAGCGGGTGACGACACCTTCCTTGCGCTGTGGAAACCCGCTAACAGCAACGACCCCAGCGGTGCAGTGATTATCGTGCCCGGTGCAGGCGAAACCGCTGACTGGCCGCTGGCTATCAGCCCGCTGCGCAACAAACTGCCGGACGCCAACTGGGCCAGCCTGAGCCTGAGCTTGCCAGACCTGCAAAGCGAAGCCAGTCAGGCGCGCACCGTCGAACCCGAGAAATTACCTACGCCACAAGCGCCAGACAGTAGCAGCAAAGACGCCAGCACCACAGCCAAACCTATCGAACAGGCAGCCAGCGTCGGCACTGAAAACCCGGCGCCGGACGTCACGCCCCTCGCCACGCGTGAAGAGATGAACACCGCCGATGCCGAGCGCATCTTCGCCCGTATCGAGGCAAGCATTGCCTTCGCACAGCAGCAGAATGTGCGCAGCATCGTATTGTTGGGGCACGGCACGGGGGCGTATTGGGCAGCACGCTATGTGGCCGAAAAACAACCCGCAAATGTGTCAAAACTGGTGATGGTGGCCGCGCAGACACCGGCTCAGGCCCAGGCGGACTTGAGCCAAATGACCCCGACGCTCAAAGTCGCCTTGCTGGACGTCTTCTATAAAGACAACGCTTTGGCGCGCAAAGCGGCCCTGCAACGGCTGCAAGCCAGCAAGCGGGTGAATGGCGGAGAGTTTAAACAGGTGGCGTTAGCGGCTATTCCAGGCAACCGCGAAGCCGAGCAAGAACAGTTATTTCGCCGAATTCGCGGCTGGCTCAGCCCGCAGCCTGTGGATAAGTAACGCTCAAAACCCGCGACGCTGGCGGATCAACGTGTAAGCGTGATGCAGCTCGCGGGTCGTCTCGGTCGCCTCAAGCACTTGAGAGGGGCTTGCACCCGAGCCTGCCACCTTGTCCGGGTGATGACGGCTGAGCAAACGTCGATAGGCGCGCTTGATCTGCGCCGGATCACTCTGGTCGGTGACGCCCAACAGCGTGAGCGACTCTTGATACGTGCCGCCACGCGTTGCCAGCGGTCTTTTTGGGGCCTCGTAATCAGCGCCCAACGCTTGAATCTGTTGCGGGGTCCAGCCCAGCCAACGCCCCCAGCGCACAATCAACTCACGCTCCCGGGTGTCGACCCGGCCATCGGCAATGATCATCCGCCAGCACGCGCGCAAAACACCTTCTGCAGCATGGGGCTGTGACTTGAGGCGCCGCAAATAACCGCGCAATGACTCATTGCCGGACTTGCCACGATTGAAGGCGCCAATCGCCCGTTTCTGCGCAGGCGCGCTCATGTCGAGCAAACGCATCTCTTGGCGCGCCTGCTCAATGTGTTTATCCACCACTCGCCCACCGCTTTTGGCCAGACGACCGAGCAACACAAACAGCAGTTCGTCATTGCGCAGCACTGCACGTCCGCCCAGGCGTTCGCGCAGATGCGCCCAGCTGTGCAGTTGCAGACGCCGGTCCAGCGCCTGCCCCAGCAATGCACCGAGCATGGCCCCCGGAATACTGGCTATCAAAAAGCCACCTCCGGCTCCGATCAGAGTCCCTGGCCACAGCATATTAGTGAGCGCCCTTGATCAAGGTCTCAACCTCAGCCAAACGCTCATGCGTACCTACATCTACCCAATGCCCTAGCAAACGCTCTCCTGATACACGGCCGGCGGCCATGGCTGTACGTAATAACGGCGCCAACTTGAACGCGCCGCCCGTGCAGCCGCTGAACAACTGGGGGCTGAGTACGGCGATGCCGCTGTAGGTCAGCGTGGGCGCGTTCGGTTGTGCATCTTTGATCTGCGAGTCCATCAGGCAAAAATCACCTGTGGGGTGGTGCGCCGGGTTATCCACCAGCACCAAATGCGCAAGCCCGGCAAGCGGCTGGCGCAGGGCGCTAAAGTCATAGTCGGTCCAGATATCACCGTTCACCACCACAAACGGGTTATCGCCCAACAACGGCAATGCTTTAAAAATCCCGCCGCCGGTTTCCAAGGGTTCGCCTTCAGCGGAGTACTGAATGCTGACCCCCAACTGTGAACCATCACCCAAGTGATCTTCTATCTGCTGACCGAGCCAGGCGTGATTGATCACGATCTCGGTAAAACCTGCGGCGGCCAGCGCACGCAGGTGGTACTCGATCAGAGGCACACCGCCCGCACAAATCAGCGGTTTTGGCGTGTGCAGGGTCAAGGGGCGTAAACGCTCGCCTTTGCCCGCAGCCAGAATCATCGCCTTCATAGGGGCGCCTCGGCCGGCTGACGCAGGCTTACAAACAGCTCACCCAATTGCGCCAGTTCAGGACGGCGCGCCAGTACCGCTTCTATATAAGAGAAGAAGCGCGGCACATCCGCCAGGTAACGCGGCTTGCCGTCGCGGTGGCAAATACGCGCGAAGATACCGATCACCTTCAAATGGCGTTGCACGCCCATCAGGTCGCTGGCACGCAAAAAGTCCTGCAAGACCGGCTGCACGGGAATCGCCAAATGACGCGCGCTCTCCCAATAGTTGCTCAGCCACTGCAATACCCGCTCCTCTGGCCAACTGAGGAATGCATCCTTGAACAAGCAGGTGATGTCATAGGTCACCGGGCCATATACCGCGTCCTGGAAATCCAGCACGCCGGGGTTGGGGATGCTCAACATCAGATTGCGCGGCATAAAGTCGCGGTGCACCAGCACTTTGGGCTGTGCCAGGGCGCTGTCGATCAACAGATCGCTGACCTGCTGCCACAGCGCCTGCTGTTGCTCATCCAGCTCAATGCCCAAGTGACGGCGCACGTACCATTCAGGGAACAACTCCAGCTCGCGGCGCAGCAAGGCCACGTCATAGCTGGGCAGTGGCTCGGTCATTGGCAACTGCTGAAAGGCCAGCAGCGCTTCAATGGCGTCGTCGAACAGCTCATCGGCGTTATCTTCATTAATAACGTCAAGAAAGGTTTTATTGCCCAGGTCATTGAGCAAAAGAAACCCACGTTCGAGGTCCTGAGCAAAAATTTTCGGCACATTTATTTCGCTTGTGCGCAGTAATTCGGCGATATCGACGAAAGGTTTGCAGTTTTCCTGGGGGGGCGGAGCGTCCATGACGATAAAACTGCGACCCTCGGCCTCCCAGCGAAAATACCGCCGAAAGCTCGCATCGCTGCTGGCCGCAGTCAACGTGGCCGGGGGGACGAGGCCCCAGCCTTGATTTAAAAACAGGGCAGATAATTGCTCATCGAGCCAAACTTTCAGGTGTTGCAGGCGTACATCTTGGTCAGGCATTGCGTGGGTCTCCGACGGCCCTAGCCGTCAAGCGGGTCATGCTTTATTATCCAGCATCTTTTCCAGACCATCGAGAGGCGTGCGGTCCCCCACCGCGGGCTGATGGCACGCAGGAAGCCCGGACTAATAAGATGGCATTGAAATCCCCCGCGTTTCGTAAAAAATTTCCGTTGCTGGTAACCGGCAGTTTGCTGGCCATGCAACCTTTAGCTGCGCCATTCGCTGTTGCCGAGGAGCAGTATGACTGTTCCGTGTCGGCTTCGGGCGGCTGGGATTGCGCACCGAAAGCGACGACGGCTCAATTGCCGCCGCGCCCGGTTCACAGCGATGCATCGGTCGGCGCCAGTGGCGAGACGATCGAGCAAGTCGCCCAGACCCCGTTGGTGACAGAAGCCAAAGGCCGTGGTCTGAAAGCGCGCAGTGCCGACTACAGTCACCTTGACTGGGTGGAGCGCGACAAGCTGACCCCTGCACAACTGGCCGAAACCGGCCCGTATTGCTCGGGCGCTTACATCGAGCCAATCCGTCCGGGCATGAATGACCCGACCAGCAAAAGCGACTCCCCGACCTTTATCGGCGCCAAGGCTTCCCGCTACCAGCAGGAAGAGCAGATCGCGACGCTGGCCGGTGACGTTGTCATGCGTCAGGGCAGCATGCAGATCGAAGCCGACGAAGCCAGCCTGTATCAGGCTGAAAACCGGGGCGAGCTGAACGGCAAGGTCCGTCTGCGTGACAACGGTGCGTTGATTGTCGGCGATCACGCCGATGTTCAGCTCGACACCGGCGCAGCCAAGGTCGACAACGCTGAATACATCCTGCACAAGTCGCGCATTCGCGGCAGTGCGCTGTACGCCAAGCGCGGCGAAAACGCCATCATCCGCCTCAAGGATGGTACGTACACCACGTGCGAACCGAACAGCAATGCCTGGCAACTCAAGGGCAACAACATCACGTTGAACCCGGCCACCGGTTTCGGTACGGCCACCAACGTGACGTTGCGGGTTAAAGACATTCCGGTCTTCTACACCCCGTACATCTATTTCCCGATCGACGACCGCCGTCAGTCCGGTTTCCTGCCGCCGTCCTTCAGCAGCAGCACCGACACCGGCTTTATGCTCGTGACCCCGTACTACTTCAACCTGGCGCCGAACTACGACGCCACGTTGTACCCGCGCTACATGACCAAACGCGGCTTGTTGATGGAAGGCGAATTCCGCTACCTGACCGAGTCGAGCGAAGGTCAGTTTGGTGCCGCTTATCTGAACGACAAGGATGACAAGCGCAAAGACCAGACCGACTACAAAGACACCCGCTACATGCTCAACTGGCAGCACAAGGGTGGCCTGGATTCGCGCGTACTGACGCAGGTCGACTACACCAAGATCAGCGACCCGTATTACTTCCAGGACCTGCAAAGCGATCAGATCGGGGTTGAAAGCCGCGAATACGTGAACCAGCAAGGTTCGGTGACCTACCGTGGTGACACCTACAACGCCACACTGAATGCTCAGGCCTATCAAATGGCCACCGTTACCCAGATCACGCCGTACAACAAGTTGCCGCAAATCACCTTCAACGGTGCATTGCCGTACCACCCGGGCGGTCTGGACTTCAAATACGACACCGAGATTGTTCGCTTTGAGCGCAGCTTGGAAAACGGCGACTACACCAACGAAGACGGCACGGTCGCTAGCCGACTGGATACCCGTGTCGCAGGCTTGGCCCGCGCCAATGGTACGCGCCTGAACCTTGCGCCGAGCATGAGCTTGCCGATGACCGCGAGCTACGGCTACGTGACTCCATCGCTCAAGTACATGTACACCCAGTACGATCTTGATCTGGACACCAAAGGCAAACAGACCTTGCTGAAAGGGGAGCAATACAATAGCTCTCAAACCCGTAGCGTCCCGATCGCCAGTATCGACAGCGGCCTGTACTTCGACCGCAACACTCAATGGTTCGGCACAAACTATCGCCAAACCCTTGAGCCTCGTGCGTTCTACCTGTATGTGCCCGAGCGCGATCAAAGCGACATTCCAATCTTCGACACCAGCGAAAGCACGTTCAGCTACTCCTCGCTGTGGCGTGACAACCGCTTCACCGGTTCGGACCGCGTGGGTGACGAGAACAAACTGTCGCTGGGCCTAACCAGCCGCTGGATCGAAGACAACGGCTTTGAACGCCAACGCGTCAGCGTCGGCCAGGCCTACTACTTCAAGGACCGCAAAGTTCAGTTGCCGGGCATCTCCGACGACCGTAAGGACGCGACCTCCAACGTTTCCCCGTATGCACTGGAATACGCCTACCGCTTCAACCGCGACTGGCGTGCAACCGCTGACTACAACTGGGACCCGGAAACCCGCAGCCCGCGTTCTGGCAGCGCGATGATGCACTACCAGCCTGAAGACAACCCGAACAAGGTGGTCAACGCTGGCTTCCGCTATCGCAACGACCAGGTTCGCTACGACCAGTACACCGGTAAGTGGACCGTTGGCGGAGGCGATTACCTGTCTCCAGGCCAGCCTGGCTACATCAAGGATTACTACAAGATCAAGCAGCACGACTTCTCGGTGATCTGGCCGATCGTGCCGCAGTGGAACGTGATCAGCCGCTGGCAGTACGACTACAACCGCAACCGTACACTGGAAGCCTTCGGTGGTTTCGAGTACGACAACTGCTGCTGGAAACTTCGTCTGATCAACCGTTACTGGGTCTCCAACGACGAATACACCCAAGAAGCCCCTCAAAACGAGAAGGGCGACCATGGTCTCTTCCTTCAAATTGTGCTGAAAGGTCTCGGTGGCGTTGTTGGCACCAAAGTAGAGAGCTTCCTCGACAAAGGCATCCAAGGTTATCGTGAACGTGAAGATCAAGCTTTCTGAGTGTCTGCGCCCGCTAGTGCTGGGCGCGTTGTTCCTGGGTACCGCGGCTCACGCCGCGGTTCAGCCTCTGGATAAAGTTGTGGCCATCGTCGATAACGACGTGATCATGCAGAGCCAACTGGACCAACGCGTTCAGGAAGTTCAGAAGACCATCGCCAAGCGCGGTCAGGGCGTACCGCCTGCCAGCGTTCTGGATCAGCAAGTGCTGGAGCGCCTGATTGTCGAAAACCTGCAATTGCAGATCGGCGAGCGCTCGGGCATTCGCATCACCGATGAAGAGCTGAACCAGGCTGTGGGCACGATTGCCCAGCGCAACAACATGACCATTGACCAGTTCCGTCAGGCGCTGGCTCGTGATGGCCTGTCGTATGAAGATGCCCGTGACCAGATCCGTCGCGAGATGATCATCAGCCGTGTGCGTCAACGCCGTGTGGCCGAGCGCATTCAGGTGACCGATCAGGAAGTGCAAAACTTCCTCAAGTCCGATCTGGGCAAGATGCAAATGTCCGAAGAGTTCCAACTGGCCAACATCCTGATTCCAACGCCTGAAAGCGCGAATTCGGAAGCGATCCAGAACGCCTACAAACAAGCGGTTGATATCTACAACCAGCTGAAAAAAGGCGCTGACTTCGGCCAAATGGCAATCGCACGCTCGGGCAGCGATACCGCGCTGGAAGGTGGCGACATGGGCTGGCGTAAAGCGGCTCAACTGCCACCACCGTTCGACCGACTGTTGAGTGAAATGCCGGTGGGCGACATCACTGAGCCTATTCGCACGCCAGGCGGTTTCATCATCCTCAAACTCAATGCCAAACGTGGCGGTGAGTCTGTGGTGGTGGACGAGGTGCACGTGCGCCACATTCTGATCAAGCCAAGCGAAATCCGTACCGAAGCGCAGACGCAAGAGCTGATCAAAAGAATCCACGACCGTATCGAAGCGGGCGAAGATTTTGCGACCTTGGCTAAAACCTTCTCCGAAGATCCGGGTTCTGCGCTTAACGGCGGCGATCTGAACTGGGTTAACCCGGATTCGCTGGTGCCTGAGTTCCGCGCAGCCATGGCTGATACCCCGCAAGGCGTGTTGTCCAAGCCGTTTCAGACCCAATACGGCTGGCATGTACTGGAAGTGCTTGGCCGCCGCGCCACTGACAGCACGTCTCAAGCACGCGAACAACAGGCCATGAACGCCCTGCGTAACCGTAAGTACGACGAAGAGCTGCAAACCTGGCTGCGTCAGATCCGCGATGAAGCCTATGTAGAGATCAAACTGCCTGGCGCCACCTCGCAAGAGAACGCCGACCAGGCAACACAGTGAAAAACCCGCGTTTTGCACTGACACCCGGCGAACCGGCAGGCATAGGTCCAGACCTTTGCCTGCTACTCGCCTCGCAACACCAGCCACATCCCCTGATTGCCATCACCAGCTGCGACCTGCTCACTGAGCGGGCCGCGCAGCTGGGTGTGGCTGTCACCCTGCTGCCGGTCAGCCCCAGCCACTGGCCTGAGCATCCGGCGCCAGCAGGCAGTTTGTATGTTTGGGATACGCCTTTGCACGCCCCTGTCACGGCGGGCACTCTGGACCAGGCCAACGCAGCCTTTGTGCTGCACACCCTGACCCGCGCTGCCCAAGGCTGCCTCGATGGCGACTTTGCAGGCATGATCACCGCCCCGGTACACAAAGGCGTGATCAATGAGGCCGGCATTCCCTTCTGCGGCCATACCGAATTCCTCGCCGACCTGACCCGCACTGAACAAGTGGTGATGATGCTGGCCACCCGCGGACTTCGCGTGGCGCTGGTAACAACGCACTTGCCGCTGCGTCAGGTCGCCGATGCAATCACCCCCGAGCGACTGATGCGCGTTACGCGTATTTTGCACGCCGACCTGCAACACAAATTCGGCATCGCCCAACCGCGCATCCTGGTGTGCGGGCTCAACCCCCACGCTGGCGAGGGCGGACATTTGGGCCATGAAGAAATCGACATTATTGAACCCACCCTGGAGCTACTGCGCAGCGAGGGCATGGACCTGCGTGGCCCGCTGCCTGCTGACACTCTGTTTACCCCCAAATATCTGGAACACTGCGACGCAGTGCTGGCGATGTACCACGACCAAGGCCTGCCCGTGCTGAAATACAAAGGGTTTGGCGCCGCCGTCAACATCACCCTGGGCTTGCCGATTATCCGCACCTCCGTAGACCATGGCACTGCCCTGGACCTGGCGGGCAGCGGCAAGATCGACACCGGCAGCCTGCAAGTCGCCCTGGAAACCGCCTACCAGATGGCCGAGACCCGTATATGAACGAGCAATACCAACACAAGGCGCGCAAGCGTTTTGGCCAAAACTTCCTGCATGACGCCGGTGTTATCGACCGCATTCTGCGTGCCATCAATGCCAAGGCCTGCGACCGACTGCTGGAAATCGGCCCGGGCCAAGGCGCATTGACCGAAGGCATCCTCGACAGCGGCGGCCAGCTCGACGTTGTTGAACTCGACAAAGACCTGATCCCGATCCTGAACCAGCAGTTTGCCGGCATGAGCAACTTCACCCTGCACCAGGGTGACGCGCTGAAGTTCGACTTCAAAAGCCTCAACGCCGCACCGCGCACTCTGCGCGTAGTGGGCAACCTGCCGTACAACATCTCCACACCGCTGATTTTTCACCTGCTGAAAAACGCCGAGCTGATTCGCGACATGCACTTCATGCTGCAAAAAGAAGTGGTTGAGCGCATGGCCGCAGGGCCAGGCGGTGGTGACTGGGGTCGCTTGTCGATCATGGTTCAGTACCACTGCCGCGTCGAACATCTGTTCAACGTAGGGCCGGGCGCATTCAACCCGCCGCCTAAAGTTGATTCCGCGATTGTCCGCCTGGTGCCGCACGAAGTCCTTCCGCACCCGGCCAAAGACCATCGCCTGCTGGAACGCGTGGTTCGCGAAGCCTTTAATCAGCGTCGCAAAACCCTGCGCAACACCCTCAAAGCCTTGCTCAGCAACGCTGAAATCGAAGCCGCAGGTGTCGATGGCAGCAAGCGTCCTGAGCAACTCGACCTCGCCGCCTTTGTGCGCCTGGCTGACAAGCTCAGCGAACAACCGGTCGCAGCGCCCGCTGCCGACTGATTGAACGCGCAAAACGGGTACAGGCCACATCTGGCCTAGTACCCGTGTCTTGGCCTAGACTCAGGCATCAGTTTTATCCCAAGCTGTGTCTCCGCATTCAAGTAAGGCCTTCAGAATGTCTGATCCCCGCTATCAGGTCGACGTCAGCGTCGTCACCCGTTACTTGCCAGAACAATCCCAACCCGATCAGGATCGCTATGCCTTCGCCTATACCATCACGGTGAAGAACAACGGCTCTGTGCCTGCAAAATTATTGTCACGTCATTGGGTGATCACCGATGGCGATGGGCACGTCGAAGAAGTGCGTGGTGCAGGGGTCGTGGGCCTTCAACCGTTGATTCAATCCGGTGAAGAGCACACCTACAGCAGCGGTTCGGTCATCACGACCAAGGTCGGCACCATGCAAGGCAGTTACCTGATGCAGGCTGACGACTATGAGTTCAAAGCCACCATCGCGCCCTTCCGCCTCGCTGTACCCGGAGCGTTGCACTGATGACGGTGTATGCCGTTGGCGACCTGCAAGGCTGCCTGCAACCGCTTAAATGCCTGCTGGAGCGGGTTGCGTTCAACCCGACCACAGACACCCTCTGGCTGGTGGGCGACCTGGTCAATCGTGGCCCCGAGTCACTGGAGACCCTGCGTTATCTGTACCGCATGCGCGAATCGCTGGTGTGCGTGCTGGGCAACCATGACCTGCACCTGCTTGCAGTGGGCCACAATATTGAGCGCCTGAAAAAAGGCGACACGCTGCGCGAGATCCTTGACGCCCCGGATTGCGCCGAGCTGCTCAATTGGCTACGCCAACAGCCGCTCCTGCACTACGACCTGGTGCGCAATACCGCACTGGTCCATGCGGGCATTCCACCGCAGTGGAGCCTGAAAAAAGCCCTCAAGTACGCCAGCGAAGTGGAACATGCACTAAGGGATGACAACCTGCTGGGGCCTTTTCTCGACGGCATGTACGGCAACGAACCGGCCAAGTGGGACAACGACCTGACCGGCATCGCACGCCTGCGGGTGATTACCAACTACTTCACGCGCATGCGCTTTTGTACCCGCGACGGCAAACTCGACCTTAAAAGCAAAGAAGGCGTCGGCAGCGCCCCACCCGGTTACGCACCGTGGTTCAGTTACAAAGAACGTAAAACTCAAGACCTGAAGATCATCTTCGGGCATTGGGCCGCACTGGAAGGCCACTGCAAGGAGCCGGGGATTTTCGCCCTCGACACCGGTTGCGTCTGGGGCGGGGCCATGACCCTGCTCAATGTCGACACCGGCCAGCGTTTAAGCTGCGATTGCGACGACCTCCACCTTGCGGCCCCTGTCACGGCTCACCCCCCTTTCCAACCTTTGGGCGCAGCCCCCACGCGCCCGTAGTCAGGCCACAGGAATTTCCCATGACCGAATTCAAACGTATCCCGCCCCAGCAAGCCCAAACACTGCGCGAAAAGGGTGCCGTAGTGGTTGATGTCCGCGACCCGCAAGCCTTTGCCGCCCGACATATCACTGGCGCCAAACACCTGGATAACCATTCGCTGCACGACTTCATTACCAAAGCCGATCTAGACGCGCCACTGATCGTCGCCTGCTACCACGGCAACTCCAGCCAAAGTGCAGCGGCCTATCTGGTTGGCCAAGGCTTTAGCGAGGTGTACAGCCTGGACGGTGGCTTCGAACTATGGCTCACGACTTTTCCGCAAGAAACGTGCGAAGGATCTGCCGAATAATTTTTAATAAACGCCAAGCCCGCGTATTCAGTGGGCTGGCGCCCCGCCAGACCAACGGTCTAACGCAACAAATCACGCATCTCGCCTTGACCTCTCCCATAACCAACTATCCTTTAGCTCAGGCCATCCGAATCTGGGGAGAGCCGGTACACCGGCGTATGGATCATCAGTAGTAACTTCAAAGGGTTAGCCCCTTTGATGGTGTCCTGGGGGGTACACAGCGACTGCAACGTTGCTGCATGCCAGCACTCGAACTGACCGATCAATCGCCGGCTCCACGTATCGAGCGAGGTGACGTCATGAGTATTTTTAGCCACTTCCAACAACGCTTTGAATCCACACGCCAAGAAGAGCTCACGCTCCAGGAATACCTTGAGCTGTGCAAAAACGACAAAAGCGCTTACGCCTCTGCCGCCGAAAGGCTGCTGCTGGCCATCGGTGAACCGGAACTGCTGGACACCTCGACCAACTCTCGCCTGTCGCGAATCTTCTCCAACAAAGTGATTCGCCGTTATCCGGCCTTTGCTGACTTCCATGGAATGGAAGAATGCATTGAACAGATCGTCTCGTATTTCCGCCACGCCGCCCAAGGGCTGGAAGAAAAGAAACAAATCCTCTACCTGCTCGGCCCGGTGGGCGGCGGCAAGTCCTCGCTGGCCGAAAAGCTCAAACAGCTGATCGAGAAGGTGCCGTTCTATGCCATTAAAGGCTCGCCCGTATTCGAGTCACCACTGGGGCTGTTCAACGCCACCGAAGATGGCGCCATCCTTGAAGAAGACTTCGGGATTTCCAAGCGCTACCTGAGCACCATCATGTCGCCGTGGGCCACCAAACGGCTGGCCGAGTTTGGCGGTGACATCAGCCAGTTTCGCGTGGTCAAGCTCTATCCCTCCATCCTCAACCAGATCGCGGTGGCAAAAACCGAGCCGGGTGATGAGAACAACCAGGACATTTCTGCGCTGGTGGGCAAGGTTGATATCCGCAAACTCGAAGAATTCCCACAGAACGACGCCGATGCTTACAGCTACTCGGGCGCACTGTGCCGGGCCAACCAGGGCCTGATGGAGTTCGTCGAAATGTTTAAAGCGCCGATCAAGGTGCTGCACCCGCTGCTTACCGCCACTCAAGAAGGTAACTACAACAGCACCGAAGGGCTGGGGGCGATTCCGTTTACCGGAGTCTTGCTGGCGCACTCCAACGAGTCGGAGTGGCACACCTTCCGCAACAACAAAAACAACGAAGCGTTTATCGACCGGATTTACATCGTCAAAGTGCCGTACTGCCTGCGCGTCAGCGACGAAGTCAAAATCTACGACAAATTGCTCTTCAACAGCTCGCTGGCCAAAGCCCACTGCGCGCCTGACACCCTGAAGATGCTCGCTCAGTTCACCGTACTGTCACGCCTCAAAGAGCCGGAAAACTCCAATATCTACTCCAAGATGCGCGTGTATGACGGTGAAAACCTCAAAGACACCGATCCGAAAGCCAAATCCATTCAGGAGTACCGCGATACAGCCGGCGTAGACGAAGGCATGAACGGCCTGTCGACCCGCTTTGCCTTCAAGATCCTGTCCAAGGTGTTCAACTTCGACCCGCACGAAATTGCCGCCAACCCGGTGCACCTGCTGTATGTGCTCGAACAGCAGATCGAGCAGGAACAGTTCCAGCCTGAAACCCGCGAACGTTATCTGCGGTTCCTGAAAGAGTACCTGGCACCACGCTATATCGAGTTCATCGGCAAAGAGATCCAGACCGCGTACCTGGAATCCTACAGCGAATACGGACAGAACATCTTCGACCGCTACGTGCTTTACGCAGACTTCTGGATTCAGGATCAGGAGTACCGCGATCCCGAAACCGGCGAAATCCTCAACCGCGTGGCGCTCAACGAGGAGCTGGAAAAAATCGAAAAACCGGCCGGTATCAGCAACCCGAAAGATTTCCGCAACGAAATCGTCAACTTCGTGTTGCGCGCCCGTGCCAACAACAACGGCAAAAATCCGACCTGGCTCAGCTACGAAAAACTGCGGGTCGTGATCGAGAAGAAAATGTTCTCCAACACTGAAGACCTGCTACCGGTCATCAGCTTCAACGCCAAGGCGAGCAAAGAGGATCAACAGAAACACAACGACTTTGTGACCCGAATGGTCGAACGCGGCTACACCGACAAACAAGTACGACTGCTCTCCGAGTGGTACCTGCGGGTCAGAAAATCGCAGTGATGCAGCGCCAGGCACCCAGCAGCAGGCTGCACGTAAAAAGCGCATAAGCCCCACACCGGGAGCGCTTCAACTTGCAGCTTGCCGCTCCCCCTTGAAGCTGCCCGGAGGGCTTATGAGCTATGTGATCGATCGACGCCTCAACGGCAAGAACAAGAGCACGGTAAACCGCCAGCGTTTCCTGCGCCGCTATCGCGACCACATTAAAAAGGCCGTCGAAGAAGCGGTCGGTCGGCGCTCCATTACGGACATGGAGCATGGCGAACAAATCAGCATTCCAGGCCGCGATATCGACGAGCCGGTGCTCCATCATGGCCGTGGCGGCAAGCAAACCGTCGTCCACCCCGGCAACAAGGAGTTCACCAGCGGCGAACATATCCAGCGCCCGCAAGGCGGCTCAGGCGGTGGCGGCGGGCCTGGCAAGGCGGGCAACTCCGGCGAAGGCATGGATGAGTTCGTGTTCCAGATCACACAGGAAGAGTTCCTCGAATTCATGTTCGAAGACCTCGAACTGCCCAACCTGGTCAAGCGCAACCTGACCGGCACTGACACCTTCAAAACCGTACGCGCGGGCATCAGCAATGAGGGCAACCCGTCCCGCATCAACATCATTCGCACCCTGCGCTCAGCCCACGCGCGGCGTATCGCGCTGACGGGCAGCAGCCGTAAAAAGCTTAAAGATGCCAAAGCTGAACTGGAGCGACTTAAGCGCGAAGAGCCTGACAACTTCGGCGATATCAAAGAAATAGAGAGCGAAATCGAGAAACTCAGCGCGCGGATTCATCGCGTGCCGTTCCTCGACACCTTCGACCTCAAGTACAACTTGCTGGTCAAACAACCCAACCCCAGCTCCAAAGCCGTGATGTTCTGCCTGATGGACGTTTCCGGCTCCATGACGCAGGCCACCAAAGACATCGCCAAGCGCTTTTTCATCCTGCTGTACCTGTTTCTGAAACGGAACTACGACAAGATCGACGTGGTGTTTATTCGCCACCACACCAGCGCCCGTGAAGTGGACGAAGAAGAGTTCTTCTATTCCCGGGAAACCGGCGGCACCATTGTGTCCAGCGCACTCAAACTGATGCAGGAGATCATGGCTGAGCGCTACCCCACCAACGAATGGAATATCTACGCCGCCCAAGCGTCCGACGGCGACAACTGGAACGACGATTCCCCCATTTGCCGCGACATTTTGATCAACCAGATCATGCCGTTCGTGCAGTACTACACTTACGTGGAAATTACCCCACGCGAGCATCAGGCACTCTGGTACGAGTACGAACGCATCAGCGAGGCGTTTAGCGACACCTTCGCCCAGCAGCAATTGGTCTCGGCCGGCGATATCTACCCGGTCTTCCGTGAACTCTTCCAGCGCAGGTTAGTGACATGACCGCCAAAGAGAATAAACGCCATCCCATCTCCACTGGCTCAGAGTGGACCTTTGAACTGATTCAGGCCTATGACCGTGAGATCGGACGCCTGGCCGAACGCTATGCGCTGGACACCTACCCCAACCAGATAGAAGTCATCACCGCTGAACAAATGATGGATGCCTACGCCTCCGTAGGCATGCCGCTGGGCTATCACCATTGGTCCTATGGCAAACACTTCTTGAGCACCGAGAAGTCCTACACCCGTGGGCAGATGGGGCTGGCCTACGAAATCGTCATCAACTCAGACCCGTGCATCGCTTATCTGATGGAAGAAAACACCATCTGCATGCAAGCGCTGGTGGTCGCACACGCCTGCTACGGCCACAACAGCTTCTTCAAGGGCAATTACCTGTTTCGCACCTGGACCGACGCCAGCTCGATCATCGACTACCTGGTGTTCGCCAAGCAGTACATCATGCAGTGCGAAGAACGCCACGGCATTGATGCTGTTGAAGACCTGCTCGACTCCTGCCATGCGCTGATGAATTACGGGGTCGATCGCTACAAACGGCCGTATCCGATTTCTGCCGAGGAAGAGCGCCGCCGGCAAAAAGACCGCGAAGAGCACCTGCAAAAACAGATCAACGATCTGTGGCGCACCATTCCCAAAGGCGCAGACAAGTTCAGCGAAAAAGACAACGCTCGCTTCCCCGATGAACCGCAGGAAAACATTCTGTACTTCATCGAAAAACACGCTCCGCTGCTGGAGCCTTGGCAGCGCGAGATCGTACGAATCGTGCGCAAAATCGCTCAGTATTTTTACCCGCAGCGCCAAACCCAAGTCATGAACGAAGGCTGGGCTACCTTCTGGCACTACACGCTGATGAACGACCTCTACGATGAGGGCCTGGTGACCGAAGGCTTCATGATGGAGTTCCTCACGTCCCACACCAGCGTCGTGTTTCAACCCGGCTTCGACAGCCCTTACTACAGCGGTATCAACCCCTACGCGTTAGGTTTTGCAATGTACCGCGACATCCGGCGTATCTGCGAAGCACCCACCGAGGAGGATTATCACTGGTTCCCGGACATGGCCGGCAGCGACTGGCTGTCGAGTATCAAGTTCGCCATGAGCAGCTTTAAGGACGAGAGTTTTATCCTGCAATACTTGTCCCCTAAAGTGATCCGCGACCTCAAGCTGTTCAGCATCATGGACGACGATCAGAAAGACGACTTGCTGGTCCCGGCCATTCATGACGAAAACGGCTACCGCATCATTCGCGAAACCCTGGCCGCTCAGTACAACCTGGGCAATCGCGAACCCAACGTGCAGATCTGGAGCATCGACCGGCGCGGTGACCGCTCGCTCACCCTGCGCCACCAACAACATGACCGCAAACCCCTGGGCGAGTCCACCGACGAAGTCCTCAAACACCTGCATCGTCTGTGGGGCTTTGATATCCACCTCGAAACCCTGCAAGGCGATCAGATCATGAAAGTCCATCATGTGCCGCCCAAAGGCGAGCATGGCGAGATGGACTACGCGCGACTGGATCTAAGCGCCCTCCACCTGTGACACAAGGGCCTCCGTTTGTGCGGCGCAGCGGTTATCCTGTCGCGCTAACGGAGGTTTTTTATGCAGATCTATAAAGTCGGCGGTGCAGTACGTGATCGCTTGTTGGGCAAACCGGTCACCGACATCGACTGGGTGGTGGTAGGCGCCAGTGCCGAGCAGATGCTCGCCAAAGGCTTTCGCCCTGTAGGCTCCGACTTCCCGGTGTTCCTGCACCCCAAGACGGGTGAAGAGTATGCGCTGGCCCGCACCGAGCGCAAAAGTGGTCATGGCTATGGCGGTTTTGTGTTTCATGCCAGCCCCGACGTCACCCTCGAAGAAGACCTGATTCGCCGCGATCTGACCATCAACGCGATGGCTGAAGATGATGCAGGCAATATTACCGACCCATATCATGGCCAACAGGATCTGGAAGCCCGGTTATTGCGTCACGTTTCACCCGCATTCGCCGAAGATCCGCTGCGAGTGTTGCGCGTTGCACGCTTTGCTGCGCGCTATGCCGGGCTGGGTTTCAAGGTGGCTGCCGAAACCCTGGAACTGATGCGCCAATTGTCTGCCTCAGGCGAACTGCAAGCCCTGACACCCGAGCGCTGCTGGAAAGAAATCTCCCGCGCACTGATGGAAGACCACCCACAGGTATTTATCGAAGTGTTGCGCAGTTGCGGCGCACTGCACGTGCTGTTACCTGAGGTAAACGCACTGTTTGGCGTCCCGCAGCCCCCTGCCCACCACCCCGAAATAGACAGTGGTGTTCACACCCTCAGCGTGCTCGAACAAGCCGCGCGGCATCATCAGCCCCTGACCGTGCGTTGGGCGTGTCTGCTGCATGACGTGGGCAAAGGGCTGACCCGCGAGAGCGAGTGGCCGCGGCACATCGCCCACGAGCACAAGGGACAGCGCCTGATTAAAGCCATCAATGAACGCTTTAAAGTGCCTCGGGACTGTCAGGAATTGGCCATGTTGGTCGGCGAATACCACACCCACGGCCATCGCGCGCTTGAACTCAAGGCATCGACCTTACTGGAGTTGTTGCAACGTTTTGACGTGTACCGTCGGCCGCAACGCTTTGAAGAGTTCATTGTGGCGTGCGAGATGGATGCCAAGGGACGGTTGGGGCTAGAAAATCGGCCTTATCCTCAAGCGGACTACCTGCGAAGAGCGGCACAGGCAGCCCTGAGCGTCGCCGTCCAACCCCTGCTTGAACAGGGTTTCAAAGGCCCGGACCTGGGAGAGGCTCTCAAGCGCGAGCGACTCAAGGCACTGCAAGCCTACAAAGACGCCGCCAAAAACTGACGCCGAAACAGGTTGCCACTACCTCGGACGCAAAACCTGTCGCTGACGCGTCATACGAGGCTGCTTGCGGGGGTGATGCTACCCCCGCCGCAGCCTCGCGCCTCGACTGCGACTACAACGGACAGGGGGGCAGCATGTTTGCCGGCGTCAACGGCACACCGCGCCATTCGAATGCGGCGGGTACGAGCACTTGGTCGATTTGCGCGTCTGCCCACATTTGGCCCAGCGTTTTACCTGTACCCGGATGAACCCTTTCCGTGGCCATTAGCGACAGCGGCCATAGCACGAAGGCATTGGTGAGAATTTCAGCGCGCGGCAAGATCAACCCGTCGAAATTGCCCGTGAGGTCACCGTAAAACAACACGTCGATATCCAGGGGCAAACCTTTGCGATCCTGAGCATATCGTCCGTTATCCGCTTCGATAAGTTTCAAACGTCGACTCAGCTCAGGCAACGAAAGATCCGTTTCAGCCGACACTACAAGGTTGAAAAAGGGTCCGCTTTTGATCCCCACCGGCTGACTTTCAAACACCGGCGAGCACTTCACGCCCCGAAGAAAACCCGCCAGCGCATCAAGACCTGCGCGCAAATGCGTTTCGCGCTGGACATTGCTGCCCAGCCCGAGAAAGACCTGAGTTAGCGACATCCGCGCTCTATCTCCACACCCACCCCAGTGGCCGCCGCAACGGCACCCGGTTTGGTCAATTTGAGATGCAGCCAGGGAATATTAAATTCGTTCATCAACACCTCGGCCAAACGCTCGGCAAAGGTTTCAACCAACTGGAATTGAGCCTGGTCGGCAAATGCCTGAATACGCGCCGACACACTGGCGTAGTCCAATGCCAGTGTCAGGTCATCCCCCGCAGCAGCCGGGCGGTTGTCCCACGCAAAACTCAGATCAAGGCGCAAACACTGACGGATGCCACGCTCCCAGTCATAAGCACCGATTACGGTGTCAACTTCCAGGCCTTCGATAAACACTCTGTCCAAGCACTCTTCTCCGCAGCACGACAAGGGCGCAATGCGCCGTTAGAATCAGGGCGTCCTCGCCCGGAATAGTTAGCATGTTTTGGTTACTGGCGATTATCGCCTACCTGCTTGGCTCGCTGTCCTTCGCCATTTTGCTCAGCCGCCTGACCGGTAACCCCGACCCGCGAATGAGTGGTTCAGGCAATGCGGGCGCGACCAATATGTTGCGCCTGGCCGGTAAAAAACTGGCCATCCTCACGTTGCTCGGCGACCTGTGCAAAGGCTTGCTGCCTGTCTTGCTCGCCAACCAACTCGACCTCGCACTCCAGCAACAAGCCTGGATCGGCGTCTGCGCCGTCATCGGCCACATGTACCCGGCCTTCTTCCGCTTCAGGGGCGGAAAAGGCGTCGCTACGGCTGCTGGCATGCTGCTGGCACTGTACCCGCCCGCTGCCCTGCTGGCCGTAGCTGCGTGGCTACTGACCTTTCAACTCACTCGCACCAGCTCACTCGCCGCCCTGATTGCCACGTCTCTGACCCTGCCATTACTGGCCTGGCAAGAACCCGCCGCCCTGCTGCCCATGTGCGCACTGACCGCACTGATTGTGTGGCGCCACCGCGGCAATTTACGCGACCTGCTGGCCGGGCGCGAACGGCATTTCTGAATGAGCCAAATGAAAAAAGCTCATATTCGGCAACGGCCGGGCCCGCTCAACCTCACAGCGGACTCAGTTGCTCCATTGGCCAGCGCGCCTGCACGCTGATTGCCAGGCTTTCGTGCTGACCGGCCTGCAAACGCTGGCAACCTGCAAACGCAATCATCGCGCCGTTGTCTGTACAGAACTCAGGACGCGCATAGAACACGTTGCCATTCATCTCGCCGAGCATTTTCTCCAGCGAAGCGCGCAACGCCGTATTGGCACTCACGCCACCCGCAATCACCAGACGCTTCATGCCCGCCTGCTTGAGCGCGCGCTTGCACTTGATGGTTAAGGTTTCGACCACGGCCTGCTGGAACGCCAGCGCGATATCGCTGCGCGTTTGCTCACTGTCATCGCCCGCCGTAACGCAGCGCTGCCATGTGTTCAAGGCGAAGGTTTTCAAGCCACTGAAGCTGAATGCAAGGCCCGGACGGTCCGTCATCGGGCGCGGGAACACAAAGCGCCCCGCAACCCCGTGAGCGGCCAGACGTGCGATTTCAGGACCGCCTGGATAGTTGAGCCCCATCATCTTCGCGGTCTTGTCGAACGCCTCGCCTGCGGCGTCGTCGAGCGTCTCGCCGAGCAACTCGTATTGACCGATGCCATCCACGCGCACCAGCTGCGTGTGACCGCCCGAGACCAACAAAGCGACGAACGGGAACTCGGGGGGCTGCTCCTCCAGCATAGGGGCCAGTAAGTGGCCTTCCATGTGGTGCACGCCCAGTGCCGGAATGCCCCAGGCAAAAGCCAGTGCCTGAGCGCACGAAGCCCCGACCAGCAAGGCCCCGACCAACCCCGGACCCGCCGTGTAGGCGATAGCGTCAATCTCTGTGGGCACGCAGTCTGCCTCGGCCAGCACCTGACGAATCAAGGGCAGCATGCGTTTGACGTGATCGCGTGACGCCAGCTCCGGCACCACACCGCCATAAGCGCGGTGCAGGTCGATCTGACTGAACAGCGCATCGGCTAAAAGCCCGCGTTCACTGTCGTATAGCGCGACGCCGGTTTCGTCGCAGGAAGTTTCTAATCCCAGTACTAGCATGGGTTTGCGCCTTGTAGAGGCTAAATTCGAAGGCGCGCATAATAGTCGCCACTACCGCCCCCGGCCAGCGGTTTTCGATCAGAGGCTTTGCATTCCGGGCGATGAGGGGTTAACATCCGCAACCCTTAAAAACCGACGTCTTCCAACGCGATTTTGCCTTGAGACGTTGACCCCGGTAATGAATGAAGGTAGCTCTGGATGCCAGCCGTCAAAGTAAAAGAGAACGAACCCTTCGACGTAGCTCTGCGTCGTTTCAAGCGCTCCTGCGAAAAAGCCGGTGTACTGGCTGAAGTTCGCAGCCGCGAATTTTACGAGAAGCCGACTTCTGAGCGTAAGCGTAAGGCAGCAGCTGCTGTTAAGCGTCACGCGAAGAAAGTTCAGCGCGAGCAGCGCCGCGCCGTTCGTCTGTACTAATACACAGACGTTCGTTGCACGCTTCTGCCAAGCCCGGCCTAAAGCCGGGCCGTAGGCAGTTGCAGCAAGTTACACGCACTATCGTCAAGGCCGCAGATGCGACCGCGACAAAAGCTACACACGTCAGACCTGGCCTATAAGCCAGCGGTGCACGTCTTTACTGACGAGCCTTTCAAGGCTACCGACGAGCACACACCTCTGATTTTCCTTAAAGACGATCAGCCCAAGGCATTTCTCCCCTGCCTGCTTATGAGCTATCCGAGACCAGCCATTGGTCAATGCCGGACTCAGAGCGTGACATTTTCGAACCCATTCACTCAGATTTAAACCCGAGTCTACGGAGCTTCGACAGATACACTTCCCGACATGACTGAGCAGACGCCACACGTTCGAGCAGCGCTTTCGCCTGCACGCCCTGATGACCAAGCCCATTTATTCGGCTATTTTTTTTGCGCTGAGATGACGAGAACGCTATGGCAGGGTTAATCCCCCAGAGCTTTATTGACGACCTTCTGAACCGCACCGATATCGTCGATGTCGTCAGCTCACGCGTGCAAATGAAGAAAGCAGGCAAAAACTACACCGCCTGCTGCCCCTTCCACAAAGAAAAGACCCCCTCCTTCAGCGTCAGCCCGGATAAACAGTTTTATTACTGCTTTGGCTGCGGCGCAGGCGGTAACGCTCTCGGCTTCATCATGGACCACGACAACCTGGACTTCCCCCAGGCCGTCGAAGAACTGGCCAAAGCCGCAGGCATGGAAATCCCCCGGGAAGAAAGCGGTCGCCCGCACAAACCACGCCAGCCGACCGACTCCCCGCTTTACCCGTTACTGACCGCTGCCGCCGACTTTTACCGTCAAGCCCTGAAAAGCCACCCGGCGCGTAAATCGGCTGTGGAGTACCTCAAAGGTCGCGGCCTGACAGGCGAGATCGCCCGCGACTTCGGACTGGGCTTCGCCCCACCCGGCTGGGACAACCTGTTCAAGCACCTGAGCAATGACACGCTCCAGCAAAAAGCCATGATCGATGCAGGCTTGCTGGTCGAAAACGCAGAGACCGGCAAACGCTACGACCGCTTTCGCGATCGCGTGATGTTTCCGATCCGCGACAGCCGTGGCCGCATCATCGCCTTCGGTGGCCGCGTACTGGGCGACGACAAACCCAAATACCTGAACTCCCCGGAAACCCCGGTCTTTCACAAAGGCCAGGAACTGTACGGGCTGTTCGAAGCGCGAAAATTCAATCGCAGCCTCGATGAAATTATCGTGGTTGAAGGCTATATGGACGTTATTGCACTGGCCCAACAAGGGCTGCGCAATGCCGTTGCAACACTTGGCACCGCGACCAGCGAAGAGCACATGAAACGTCTGTTTCGCGTAGTGCCCAGCGTATTGTTTTGCTTTGACGGCGACCAGGCAGGCCGCAATGCCGCCTGGCGCGCGCTGGAAGCCACGCTGCCCTGCTTGCAAGACGGCCGCCGGGCACGCTTCCTGTTTTTGCCCGAAGGCGAAGACCCGGACACCCTGGTGCGGTCCGAAGGCAGCGATGCATTCAAGGCGCGAATCAATCAGCACGCTCAGCCGCTGGCCGACTACTTCTTCCAGCAACTGAGGGAAGAAACCGATCCGCGCTCGCTTGAAGGCAAGGCCCACATGGCCACGCTGGCAGCGCCGCTTATCGATAAAGTGCCCGGCGCCAACCTGCGCAACTTGATGCGTCAGCACTTAAGCGAAATAACCGGTCTCAACAGCGAAGCGGTCAGCCAACTGGCGCAAAGTGCTCCTCCACCCGCGCAACCCGCCTACGACCCCGGCATTGATTACGACGCCATGCCGGATTACAGCGACTTCCAGCAGCCAGACGCCTACATCCCCCAACAGGAATGGACGCCGAAAAAAACCGGCGCTGGCGGCAAAAAGTGGGAAAACAAACCGTGGGACAAAAAGGGCAAGCGTGGCGGCGAGCGCGAACAGGCGTGGATCCCCGTGGGCGTTGAACCGCCCACCCTGACCGCCCTGCGCACACTGCTGCATCACCCTCAACTGGCTAAAAAAGTTGAGGATGCCGAGCACTTTGCAGCCGAAGATCAGACGAACAACCAGCTATTGATTGCACTGGTAGAGGCTGTACAGAAAAATCCTAAGCTAAGCTCTATCCAGTTACTGTCGCGCTGGCACGGCACTGAACAGGGTCGCTTACTGCAAAGGCTGCTGGAAAAGGAGTGGCTAATTGATGCCGATAACCTTGAACAACAGTTTTTCGACACCATAACAAGCTTGTCAGCTCGTCAACGCGAGCGAAATTTAGAGCAACTTCTTCGAAAAGCACGTCAAGGCGAGCTCAGTAGCGAGGAGAAAAATCAGTTACGCGACCTCCTAAGTCGCAATAATCCTGCATCAAACCCGACCTCAACTGGCGCGTGAGGTCATAGCTAAGGTATAATCCTCGGCTTGTTTTTTGCCCGCCAAGACCTTCAGTGGATAGGGTGTTATGTCCGGAAAAGCGCAACAGCAGTCTCGTATCAAAGAGTTGATCACCCTCGGCCGTGAGCAGAAGTATCTGACTTACGCAGAGGTCAACGACCACCTGCCCGAAGATATTTCAGATCCGGAGCAAGTGGAAGACATCATCCGCATGATTAATGACATGGGGATCCCCGTACACGAGAGTGCTCCGGATGCGGACGCCCTTATGTTGGCCGATGCTGACACCGACGAAGCCGCTGCTGAAGAAGCAGCCGCAGCGTTGGCGGCAGTAGAAACCGATATCGGTCGCACTACCGACCCAGTACGCATGTATATGCGTGAAATGGGCACGGTAGAACTGCTGACACGCGAAGGCGAAATTGAAATCGCCAAGCGTATTGAAGAAGGCATCCGTGAAGTGATGGGCGCAATCGCGCACTTCCCTGGCACGGTTGACCATATTCTCTCCGAGTACACTCGTGTCACCACCGAAGGTGGTCGCCTGTCTGACGTCCTGAGCGGTTATATCGACCCGGACGACGGTATTGCGCCGCCCGCAGCCGAGATTCCGCCTCCTGTCGACCCCAAGGTGAAAGCCGAAGGTGATGAGGAAGAGGACGATAAGGAAGAGGCCAGCGAAGAAGAGGAAGAGGTCGAAAGTGGCCCCGACCCAATCATCGCGGCACAGCGCTTTGGCGCCGTTTCCGATCAGATGGAAATCACTCGCAAGGCCCTGAAAAAGCACGGTCGCGACAGCAAGCAGGCAATTGCCGAGCTGGTTGCCCTGGCTGAGCTGTTCATGCCAATCAAGCTGGTCCCGAAGCAATTCGAAGGCCTGGTTGAACGTGTTCGTAGCGCCCTGGAGCGTCTGCGTGCACAAGAGCGAGCCATCATGCAGCTGTGTGTACGTGATGCACGTATGCCGCGTACCGATTTCTTGCGCCTGTTCCCGGGCAATGAAGTCGACGAAAGCTGGAGCGACGCGCTGGCCAAAGGCAAAAGCAAATACGCTGAAGCCATTGGTCGCCTGCAACCGGACATCATCCGTTGCCAGCAAAAGCTGTCGGCCCTGGAAGCTGAAACCGGCTTGAAGATTGCCGAGATCAAGGACATCAACCGTCGCATGTCGATCGGTGAGGCCAAGGCCCGCCGCGCGAAAAAAGAGATGGTTGAAGCCAACTTGCGTCTGGTGATCTCCATCGCCAAGAAGTACACCAACCGTGGCTTGCAGTTCCTCGACTTGATCCAGGAAGGCAACATCGGCTTGATGAAAGCGGTAGACAAGTTTGAATACCGCCGCGGCTACAAATTCTCGACTTATGCCACCTGGTGGATCCGTCAGGCGATCACTCGCTCGATTGCCGACCAGGCCCGCACCATCCGTATCCCGGTGCACATGATCGAGACGATCAACAAGCTCAACCGTATTTCCCGTCAGATGTTGCAGGAAATGGGCCGTGAACCGACCCCGGAAGAGCTGGGTGAACGCATGGAAATGCCTGAGGATAAAATCCGCAAGGTATTGAAGATCGCTAAAGAGCCGATCTCCATGGAAACCCCGATCGGTGATGACGAAGACTCCCACTTGGGTGACTTCATCGAAGACTCGACTATGCAGTCGCCCATCGATGTCGCCACGGTTGAGAGCCTTAAAGAAGCGACACGCGACGTACTCGGCGGCCTCACAGCCCGTGAAGCCAAGGTACTGCGCATGCGTTTCGGTATCGACATGAATACCGACCACACCCTTGAGGAGGTTGGTAAGCAGTTCGACGTGACCCGTGAGCGGATTCGCCAGATCGAAGCCAAAGCGCTGCGCAAGCTGCGCCACCCGACGAGAAGCGAGCATTTGCGCTCCTTCCTCGACGAGTGATCCCAAAACCCCCGGCCCTGCCGGGGGTTTTGCTATGTGCCCGCCACACGCTTCGCCTTCTTTTTCCCTCTGCACATCCTCGCGCCCTGCCCCCGTCTACACTCGACTCACCCGAGCGTAGAGCGAGACGCGCATGCCCCGACTGATAGCCCCCCTCTGCTTACTGTTCATCGCCTGGACGGCAACGGCAAACGCCCTGACGCTGACCGATGAAGAACGCCAATGGCTGGATAACCACCCTGAGCTGCGCCTGGGGATCGATGCTACGTGGCCGCCTTTCGAATTCCGCGATGACAAAGGTCTCTACACCGGTCTTGCTGCGGACTACGTGCAACTGATCAAAGACCGACTCGGCGTAACGATAAAACCCGTGGAGCCGTACAGCTGGAGCAACGTGCTAACGCTGGCCAAAGAGGGCAATCTGGATTGGCTGCCCGGCATCATGTCGACCCCCGAGCGGCAAAAAAGCCTGGCCTTTACCCGCCCCTACCTCGACTTCCCGATAGTGATCCTGGCGCACAAAGGCGGGGCTTCACCAAAAACCATCAAAGACCTGTACGGTTTAAAAGTCGCAGTGGTTGAAAACTATGCCCCCCACGAGCTGCTTCAGGCCCAACACCCCGACCTGAATCTGGTGGCACTGCCCAATGTCAGCTCCGCATTGCAAGCATTGGCCACCGACCAGGTGGATGCGATGGTCGGCGATCTGGCCTCCAGTGTGTGGAGTTTGCGCCAACTCAAACTGGATGGTTTATACGTCAGTGGCGAAACGCCCTACCGCTATCAATTGGCAATGGCCGTGCCTAAAGATCAAACCGTCTTGCTGCGCCTGCTCGATAAAGTCATGGCTGATATAAGCCCAGGCGAACTCCAGGCCATCCAGGAACGCTGGATCGGCAACACTAACGACTACGGCTCCCTGTGGCGCGGCGTGTTGCTCTATGTATTGCCGGGCATCCTGTTGTTGGTCAGCGTCTTGGTGGTGGTAATTCGGATCAACCGACGCCTGAGCTCCGAAATTTCCCGCCGTATCGCCCTTGAACAAGAACTGCGTAGCAGCGAATACCGCTACCGAGGGCTGGTCGAAAGTCTGTCGGCTATTGCATGGGAGGCGAATCTGGATGACTACACCTACACCTACGTGTCCCCTCAAGCCGAAGCGTTAATTGGTTACCCGCTGGCAGATTGGTTAGTACCAGGTTTCTGGGCCAAAATCGTTCACCCCGATGACCTGGAGCGAACCCAAGCCTTCTGCAACCAGGAGATCAGCGCGGGCCGCGACCACAGCATCGACTATCGCGTACTCACCGCTGACGGCAGAACCCTGTGGCTACGCGACATCATCAGCCTCACCCACCACAACGAAAAACCCGTTCTGCGCGGCCTCATGATCAACATCAGCGAAGCCAAACACACCGAAGAAGCCCTACGCCTGTCGGAAGAGAAGTTCGCCAAAGCCTTTCACGCCTCCCCCGATGGCTTATTGTTGAGCCGCCAAAGCGATGGCCTGCTGATCGAAATCAATGAGGGTTTCAGCCGGCTGAGCGGCTACGACACGGCCAGCGCGCTGAACCGCTCATCCCTGGACCTGAAGATTTGGGCCGACCTGCACCAGCGCAATGAATTATTGGCATTGCTGAAACAAAATGGCTTTGTCCGGGATTTCAGGTGCAACCTGCGGCACAAAAGTGGCCGCATTCGCTTGTGCGAAGTTTCCAGCCGTCCGCTGATGATAGGCCGCGAAGCGTGCATGCTGACCATCGCCCGCGACATCACCGAACGCCAACACATGCAGGAAAAACTGCAACAAACGGCCACCGTCTTTGAAAGCACGGCCGAAGGTATTTTATTCACCGATCCACAGCAAAAAATCACCGCCGTAAACCGCGCCTTTAGTGAAATCACTGGCTACAGCGAACGTGAAGCATTAGGCCATACGCCCCGAATACTTGCCTCCGGCCAGCACGACAGCGCGTTCTATGCCGCGATGTGGCACCAACTCACAAGTGAAGGCCACTGGCAGGGCGAAATTTGCAACAAACGCAAAAATGGTGAGTTTTACCCCAGTTGGATGACCATCAGCGCGGTGCGCACTACCGAAAATATCGTGACCCACTTTGTGGCCGTGTTTGCCGACATTTCCAGCCTCAAACACGCCCAGGCGCGCCTTGACTATCAAGCCCATCACGACCCGCTGACCGGTTTGCCCAACCGCTTATTGTTCGAAAACCGACTGCAACACGCCCTCAACGAGCACAGCGCACAAGGAAAATGCGGCGCCGTCCTGTTTCTGGACCTCGATCGTTTCAAAAACATCAACGACAGCCTGGGCCATCCCGTCGGCGATCTTTTGCTCAAGGGCATCGCAACGCGCCTGAAAGAGCAATTGCGCGATATCGATACCGTCGCCCGCCTGGGCGGCGACGAATTCATCATCCTGCTGCCGGGCCTGCACCAACCCCACGATGCCGAGCTGATTGCCGACAAGCTGCTGACGTGTTTCAACGCGCCCTTTGCTGCTGGCGAACACGAACTGTTTATCAGTGCCAGCATCGGCACCAGTGTTTACCCGGATGACGGCAGCGACGTTGCCACACTGGTTAAAAACGCCGATGCCGCCATGTACCGCTCCAAACTCAAAGGCCGCAACCGTGTCGAGCGCTACACCCACGATCTCACCTCACAAGCGCGTGAGCGCGTGGTGCTTGAGCAAGAGCTGCGGCGCGCCCTAGAACGCAATGAGCTGTCCCTGTTCTATCAACCCAAAATCAGCCTGCTTGATTTCACGCTGGTGGGCGCCGAAGCACTGATTCGCTGGACTCATCCCACGCTGGGCGTTATCCCACCCGAGCGCTTTATTCATCTGGCCGAAGAAAACGGCATGATCATCCAGGTGGGCGATTGGGTACTGGAGCACGCCTGCGCGCAACTAAACATCTGGAATCAGGGTTACGAACCTTTTGGCCCGGTGTCGGTTAACCTTGCCGGCGCCCAGTTGCACCAGCCTCGCCTTGTCGCACGCATCCGTCAGTTACTCAACAGTCACGGCTTGAAACCCGACTGCCTGCAACTGGAGATCACTGAAAACTTCATCATGAGCCAAACCGAAGAAGCGCTTAAAGTGCTGCACCAACTCAAACGCCTGGGCGTGCAACTGGCCATCGACGACTTCGGCACCGGTTACTCTTCGCTCAGTTACCTCAAGCGACTGCCGCTGGACACCCTGAAAATAGACCAATCCTTCATCCGCGGGCTGCCGGACGACCCACATGACGCAGCCATCGTGCGCGCCATCATCGCCTTGGGTCGCAGCATGCAATTCACCGTCATTGCAGAAGGCGTAGAAAACCTCGCCCAACAAGACTTCCTAGCCCAGGCAGGCTGCGAGCAAATTCAGGGCTACATCGTCAGCGTGCCTTTATCGGCAGAAGAATTCGCTGCGACATTTCTTCGTATCCCTATTTCAGACTTTTCGGATAGCACTGTAGAGAAACCATCGTTATAATCCGCGACCTACTGAGGGCCTATAGCTCAGTTGGTTAGAGCAGGGGACTCATAATCCCTTGGTCGTAGGTTCGAGTCCTACTGGGCCCACCATACTCAAAGCCGCGCACTGCGCGGCTTTCGTGTTTCTGGGGTTTGAAAAGTTGAAGCCGGAACATTGCAAAAAAGTGGTTCCGTCCAAGATTTGTCCAATTTCATTTTTGGATAGCTGGACTCACAGCCAATTTTTCGTCAGGTTCGGGTCTTCGTCCGGCTTGGTAAAGCCCGCCCCTGGTTTCGTTCTGGAGTACTTACCAGTTGGTCGCGGTGGCCGATGCCCCGAGCGGCGCAGGGATCTGCGACGACTTCCGCCCGCGCTATGCAGTCGACATCGAGGTCATGGGGCCAGACGGCGAGCCAGACACCCAACTGCCTACCTTGGCCGGAGTCCCGCTGCCGCTGCCCACAGGCGGTGAGGAAATGGCCATCTAGCCTTCCCCGAAGAAGGCACCCAAGTCGTGGTGTGCTTCGCTTACGGCCTGCCGCACAAGCCCTACATCCAAACCATTCTCCAGCACGGCCTGAGCATGCCCAAAGTCCCGAAAGGGGATCAGGTCTGGCAACACAGCGAAGCGTGCCAGCAGCGGGTCGATGCCGACGGTAACTGGCTGCGCCAAACCGATGGCAAGATCCAGGACAAAGCGATCGAGCGCGAAGTCGAAGCCTTGGACTACACCGAGACCTTCCAGAACCACACCAGGACGGTGGACGACCATTCAACCGAATCAGTGGGCGGGATCAAGAAAATAGAAGCGCTGGGCGCGCTCAAGCTGCTATCGGGCAGATCTGCGAGCCTGGCGACTGTGGATGATCTGCACCAAGCGACCGGCCGGGACTTCAATATAGTGGCGGGGCGCAAGCACAACGCCACCGTGGGTGGCGACATGCAGGAACGAATCGAAGGGCTGCGTAAAAGCGTGGCGGGGGTTAGCCAACGGTTGGTAGCCCCCAAAAACTGGATCGGGGCGGAAACGTGAACCTGTTCCAGGTGGTGTGTGATGTGCTCGATCTGGTGCAACAGATGAACACGCAACTGGCCGGGCATACGCATGGGCCGACGCCATTGCCCAGCAATGCGGCAGCATTTACCGCCAACGCGGGTATGGCCACGCTCATGGAGGGGGTGTTAAAAACCATTACCTTGTGAGTCCGTGAAGCCTTTTCAATACGCAGCAAACTAACCTGCTATTACGCCCATCGGAGGGTGGTGGCAAAGCCCGATCAACAATGAAATGATTAGCGCATTCAGCTGCCATGCGACACGCAGCAAAGGACATCAAGAATGACTACGAAATTACCCCCACAAAAGCAAAATGCGTTACGGGACACTGTTTCTACAGCGTGCCTTATGCTGGCATCTGCTTGTTTCTTTACCGCAGACCTGAACGCTTCAGGGGCCCAACTACAACCGTATTCAGAAACGATCTTGTCTCAGCTTGAGTCCTCTAGCTCCAAGCGAGAGTTGTTGGACACGCTTCCTCAGTTCCTCACAGCGGTGGAAGAGCTTAACGTCACTTTGGATCGCCTATACAACGGGCCGTTGCAGGTGAAGGTTATTGATGCACTCGAGATCAAATATCGACTGTCAGAAGCTCTGCTCAGTCAGATACTGTCCCTTCTAAAACCTTACAGGGGCAATAGTGATTTAGGGGCTGACGGCGGCGACAAACTGCTGACTGCCATTGCCGAGGCTCGTTACAAGGCCGATAGAAACCTGCATCAGATCCGTCAAGCCTCGACGCCTTCTAAAACCTTTATCAGTGTTATAGACCCTAATGGTCTTGTTGCCCTGGCAAAACAGGGTCGAGCGGTCGCAACGAACTACAGCTCTTAATCTATGGAGCCAGTAGACGTCTGCTTTCATCCAGCCACCTACGATCTTTTTTTCAAGCCTCTTGAGGTCAGCCATCCAGATCTGATGAATGTACTGCTTGATGACTTCCGCCGTTATCAACAGTCCATGCGCGAAGACCTTCCCCACTATTTCGGGTATGACGCAGAGTATGGCTCGCCCCGCGAAATTGCCGGGTGTATTGAGCATATTCACCTGTGCATCCCGCCTCGCACCTTCAAGAAGCGGCAGCGACAAATGGATCGAAAGTGCCGCATGGGTGAACCTGAGAATGACGTAGCGCTGGTTTACGCACGTGGCCTAATGGAATACCACAAGTTTTGCATCATCGGGATACTCATGCCCGATGCTCACCAGCAGAGCCGAAATAATGAATTGATGTTGTACCTGGGGCGCCTCGGTCGAGAATTTCGATACGCCAACTGACCTCACTAAACCGCCTGCGTCCCTAGTCCTCAAGTAAGGGCTTTTTTACATCGGTCGAAACTTGGGTGGCTCCACCCAGTCACTCCAATGTCCGGCTGGGTCAGCGGTTAAAAAATCGCATCAGCAATAAAAAACCAAAGAAAAAGCACTTATCCCCCTCCCGCAGACGGACTTTGCCTAGTTTTTTTGTGCAAACCCGAGGGCTAGTGCAATCACACCCCCAGACCGCGCCCTGTATGAGTCCTCTGCTGGACGCTCCCACCCTCAAGCGCTGTACCATGGCCGCCCCATATTGCTGACGTCATTGGAGCCTCTCTTGCCAGACATTCGCCCGCCCGCACTGGATGAAATTGACCGGCAGTTGATTGCCGCTTTGCAGCTCAATGCCCGTGAAAGTGTGGCAATGCTCGCCCGCCAGTTGGGCATCGCACGCACGACGGTGACCTCGCGGCTGGCACGGCTGGAAAAAAACAACGTGATTACCGGGTATGGCGTTCGGCTGGGGCAACGCCTGATTGATGGCGGACTGCAAGCGTATGTGGGGATCACCGTTCAACCGCGCTCAGGCAAGGAGGTGGTCAGGCGATTAAGTGCTATGGCGCAAGTGCAGCAACTGTGTGCGGTCAGCGGTGAGTTTGATTATGTGGCGTGGCTGCGCAGCGAATCCCCAGAGCAACTGGATCAATTGCTGGATCAGATCGGCAGCGTCGAAGGTGTCGAGAAAACCACGACCTCGATCATTCTCAGCAGCAAAGTCGATCGCGGATAAGCCTTTTTATCTGTCGCGCACTGCATTTCGCCTACAGCTTTCGTCATAACGCCTAAAAACAAGGCATAACGACGACACTTTGCGTCTTATTTATGTGTTGCGCGCTCCCTATCATGTTGCCTGTCTTTTCCTATACTCAGCGTTATGCGCGGGTCGCCAGCAAGGTCAGCCATGAACAAGAATAATCGCCACCCCCATGATGGCAAAAAACCAGTCACGATTTTCGGCCCGGACTTCCCGTTTGCCTTCGATGACTGGATTGAGCACCCGGCAGGTTTGGGCAGTATTCCCACGCACAAGTTGGGCGCAGAGGTGGCGATTGTCGGGGCAGGCATGGCCGGGATGGTTGCGGCGTATGAACTGATGAAGCTGGGCCTCAAACCCGTGGTGTATGAAGCCTCGAAAATGGGCGGGCGTCTGCGCTCCCAAGCCTTCGAGGGCAGCGAGGGGGTGATCGCCGAATTGGGCGGCATGCGTTTCCCGGTGTCCTCCACCGCGTTTTACCACTACGTCGATAAGCTGGGGCTTGAGACCAAACCTTTCCCCAATCCGCTGACACCCGCTTCCGGCAGCACGGTGATCGACCTCGAAGGCCAGACCTTCTACGCACAAAAACTGGCCGACTTGCCTGCGTTATTCCAAGAAGTTGCGGATGCCTGGGCGGACGCGCTGGAAGAAGGCTCGCGCTTTGGTGACATTCAACAAGCGATCCGTGATCGCGACGTCCCGCGTCTCAAAGAACTGTGGAATACCCTCGTTCCCTTGTGGGATGACCGCACGTTCTATGACTTTGTGGCCACCTCCAAAGCGTTCGCCAAACTCTCGTTCCAACACCGCGAAGTGTTTGGCCAGGTCGGTTTCGGCACCGGCGGCTGGGACTCTGACTTCCCCAACTCGATGCTCGAAATCTTCCGCGTGGTCATGACCAACTGCGATGACCATCAGCACCTGGTGGTGGGCGGCGTTGAGCAAGTACCGCTGGGCATCTGGCGCCATGCACCGCAGCGTTGCGCCCACTGGCCTGAAGGCACCAGCCTCAGTTCGCTGCATCACGGCGCTCTACGCACGGGTGTCAAAGCGATTTCGCGCACAGAGGACGGGCAGTTTTCTGTCACCGACATCCTGGGTGTAACCCGCCCTTACGAAGCGGTCCTGGTGACCTGCCAAAGTTGGCTGCTGACCACCCAGATCGAATGCGAAGAATCGCTGTTCTCGCAAAAGATGTGGATGGCTCTAGACCGTACGCGCTACATGCAATCGTCCAAAACCTTCGTCATGGTCGACCGCCCGTTCTGGAAAGACAAAGACCCTGACACCGGTCGCGACCTGATGAGCATGACCCTCACGGATCGCCTGACCCGTGGCACCTATCTGTTCGACCATGGCGACGATAAACCGGGCGTCATTTGCCTGTCGTACGCGTGGATGAGCGATGCGTTAAAAATGCTCCCCCACCCCGTTGAAAAACGCGTGAAGCTGGCACTCGACTCACTGAAAAAAATCTACCCCAAGGTCGACATTGCCAGCCGCATCATCGGCGACCCGATCACCGTGTCATGGGAGGCCGACCCGCACTTCCTGGGTGCCTTCAAAGGTGCGCTACCTGGCCACTATCGCTACAACCAGCGCATGTATGCGCACTTCATGCAGCAGGACATCCCCGGCGACCAACGCGGGATCTTCATTGCAGGGGACGATGTGTCGTGGACACCGGCATGGGTTGAAGGCGCAGTACAGACGTCATTGAACGCCGTTTGGGGCATCATGACCCACTTCGGCGGTAACACCCATGCCGACAACCCTGGTCCGGGCGACGTGTTTCACGACATCGGCCCGATCGCCCTGCCGGACTAATTTGAAACACCTGTGTAGGCGCCCGCTTGCTCGCGCCTGCACACATGCACACATGCACACAGGAGAACCCCATGCGCGTCGCCCTTTACCAATGCCCACCGCTGCCGCTGGACGTTGCCGGTAACTTGCAGCGCCTGAGTCTCGTCGCGCAGCAAAACAACGGCATTGATCTGCTGGTGCTGCCCGAAATGTTCCTCACGGGTTACAACATTGGCGCAGAGGCTGTCGCCCGATTGGCACAAGCCCAAGACGGCGACGCGGCCCGGCAGATTGCAGAGTTGGCCAAAGCCTGCAACATGGCCATCGCCTATGGCTACCCCGAGCGCGACGCGCTGGGCAGCATTTATAACAGCGTGCAATTGATCGATGCCCACGGCCAGCGCGTGCTCAACTACCGCAAAACCCATTTGTTTGGCGAACTCGACACAAACATGTTCTGCCCGGGTCCCGACGCGTTTCCCGTCATCGAACTCAATGGCTGGAAGCTCGGCGTACTGATTTGCTACGACCTGGAGTTCCCGGAAAACACCCGTCGTCTGGCACTGGCGGGGGCTGAGTTGATCGTGGTGCCCACCGCCAACATGGAGCCCTACGAGTTCATCGCCACTGTCACCGTGCGCAGTCGCGCGTTCGAGAATCAGTGCTACGTCGCCTACGCCAACTACTGTGGTCACGAAGGCGATATTCGTTACTGCGGGTTGAGTAGCATCGCCGCGCCCGATGGCACGCAAATCGCCCTGGCTGAGCAGGATGAAAGCCTGATCAGCGCCACCCTTGAGCACCAGCACATGACTGCCGCCAAGGCTGGGAACAACTACCTGGCCGACCGCCGGCCTGAACTTTACCGTGCGCTGAATGCGCGCTGATTGCTCGTAATCCGCTAGCATGAGCGCTTCTCTGTTACGGAAGTGCCCATGCCTGCGCCCAACCCTCCTCACGCTTCTCGCCTGACCTGTAACAACGGTCTGGCGCTGACCGTGCGTCATGAACCCCGGCTCAAGCACAGCGCCGCCTATTTGCGGGTTGCTGCGGGCAGTCATGACGTGCCCGCAGCCTGGCCTGGCCTGGCTCATTTTCTGGAGCATTTGCTGTTCCTGGGCACGGACCGATTCCCCCCGGCGCAGGGGTTGATGGCCTATGTGCAACAACAGGGGGGGCATATCAATGCCCGCACCAGCGAGCGCCATACCGACTTCTTTTTTGAGTTGCCACCCGCTGCGTTTGAGGGCGGTCTTGAGCGTCTGTGCGACATGCTTGCTCACCCGCGCATGAATACCGCGGATCAACTGCGCGAACGCGAAGTGTTGCACGCCGAATTTATCGCATGGGTGCGTGAGCCATCGACGCAGCATGAGCGACGCTTGTTTCAACCCCTGAATCCGGCGCACCCGCTGCGCGCCTTCCACGCGGGTAACCGCTATAGCTTGCCGGTCCCGCGTGCGGCCTTTCAGCAGGCATTGAAAGACTTCCATGAGCAGTACTACCAAACCGGGCAAATGACGTTAACCCTGGTGGGTCCACAATCCCTTGAAGAACTGATCACGCTGGCTGAACGCCACAGCGCGCCCCTCACATGTGGCGAACCCATGCGCCAGTGTTCACCGCCCCCGTTGTCGGTGACCGGTAAACAGCGTTATCAACACGTTGACGGCCGTCGCCTGAACCTGATGCTGGCGATGGAACGTTTGCCAGTTGCGAGCGACCAAGCGCTGGCGTTTTTGTGTCACTGGATTAATGCCGACAAACCCGGCGGGCTTGTCGCACAGCTGCGTCAGCTACACCTGATCGACACCCTGAACGCCAGCGTGGTGTACCTATTCGACGGCCAGGCGCTTTTTGACATCGCGCTCACAACACCGGCTGACAGCGCGCCGCATGCCCAGCAGATAATCGACGCCTTCGACGGCTGGCTGGCCTTTTTCAGCGCCCGGCAGCCGTGGCCTGCACTGCGTGAAGAGTACCGCTTGCTGCACCAACGTCAGCAGCAGGTCAGCAGCGCACTGGCATTGGCCCGCATTGAGGGTCAGCAATGTGCATCACACTTGTCAGACCAGGGTGTGCAAGCGCTGCGCGCGATTCTGACGCAGATACAGCCTGTGGCGCCGACAACGTTCCAGCATGACTGGCAATTGCCCACCCCCAACCCATTTTTGACATCGGAGAAAGAGCCCGTGAACGCTGGCCTTATTCGCGGACAAACCAGCGCCCACCGAGGCCTGCGCACCTTCGCCCAAGATCGCTTACGCAGCCGCCGCGACAGGTCGGCCATGACGTTCAGCGCAGTGATGCCCACTGACAGCGACGAAGCCGCCCTGCGCCTGCGCTGGCATTTCGCTACAGCCCACGAACCGACGTTTCTGTCGCAGGTTCAGCACTCACTGCAAACCCTAAAGCAGGACGCACATCACGCGGGGGTTGAGCTATCACTCAACGCTCAGGGCAATGACTGGCTGCTCAATATGCGCGGCGTGCAAGAACCCATGCCGACCATTCTTGAACACGTGCTGCGTTCACTTGACGCGCCCGTGCAACACCAGGCTCAAGGTTCGCCTGAGGCGCCGCTGATGCCTATTCGCCACTTGCTCAAGCGCCTGCCCGAACGGTGCCAGGCACAAGCGCTGCCTGCCATCAACGACCTGCAACACGGTTGGGCCTCGGCGCGCTGGGATGGGTTGGCTGTGGGCCTTGCTACCCGTACTCAAACCTTGATCACGGCGGTATTGAATAAGGCTCCCGGCATACCGGATACGGACCTTTCCCCCGCCGCTGCGCCCATGCGCACGCGGCAGTGGCACACCGAACCTTGTGCATCGAGTGAGCACGCCGTGTTGCTGTTTTGCCCAGCGCCCACCGCCGATATCGCTGATGAAGCCGCATGGCGCTTGCTCGCCCATCTTGCGCAACAGCCGTTCTATCAGCGCCTGCGCGTTGAGTTGCAACTGGGTTATGCCGTCTTCAGCGGCCTGCGCCAATTCAACGGGCGCACCGGCTTGCTGTTCGGTGTGCAATCCCCGCACGCAGCAACGACAGAAATCTTTGAGCAGATCAGACAGTTCATCGAACAACTGCCGACGCTTGTATCAACGCTCGATGAAACGTCCTTCATCCAGGCACGCGCCAGCTTGGCCCAACAGTTTTCGACAGAGGCTCTGAGCATGGCCGATGCTCGCGATCTGCTATGGCACGCCAAACAAGCGGGCCATTCGTCGGATTACCTCAAAGCGCTCTACACCGCACTTATGGCGCTCGAACCAAGCACTACACTCAACGCAGCTCAGCGCATCAACCAGCCCAATTGCGACTGGCTGTGCTTGGCCACGTCGCCCGAAACTGAAACGTTTAATCGAGGACGAAGCTGATCGTTACCAACGGTGTAATGAGCTTTCTTCGACTTTGGTCGTTCAGCAACAGTCAAATTTAGTAACATAGCCACCTAAGCATCTGAACATCTCCTTCGGGAGCTGGACTAAGTTAAAGACACCCCACCCACCCACTGCTAAGGAGTCACCTCATGGCTTGGACTAAACCTGCTTTCACCGATCTGCGCATTGGCTTTGAAGTCACCATGTACTTCGCAAGCCGTTGATCTGCCGCTTTTACTGAGCAGAGCAACCCAACGCCTCGGTTCGCCGGGGCGTTTTTATTTTCAGATTTGCAAGAGAACAGCCGCCCATGTTCGTCCAGATTCTAGGTTCCGCCGCTGGCGGTGGATTCCCGCAGTGGAACTGCAACTGCGTCAACTGCGCAGGTTTTCGTGATGGCAGCCTGCGCGCCACGGCCCGCACCCAGTCCTCGATTGCGATCTCCGATGACGGCGTGAACTGGGTGCTGTGCAACACCTCGCCCGACATTCGCGCCCAGCTGCAAAGCTTCGCCCCCCTGCAACCGGGCCGCGCCCTGCGCGACACCGGGATCAGCGCCATCATCTTGATGGACAGCCAGATCGACCACACCACCGGCCTGCTGAGCCTGCGCGAAGGGTGCCCGCATGAAGTATGGTGCACCGACATGGTGCATGAAGATCTCAGCACCGGCTTCCCGCTGTTCACCATGCTCAAACACTGGAATGGCGGTTTGAACCGCCAACGCATCGAGCTGCAAGGCTCGTTCACCATCGCCGCCTGTCCGAACCTGCGCTTCAGTCCACTGCCCTTGCGCAGCGCCGCGCCGCCGTATTCGCCGCACCGTTTCGACCCGCATCCCGGTGACAACATCGGCCTGATCGTTGAAGACCTGCGCACCGGCGGCAAGCTGTTCTATGCACCCGGCCTGGGCAAAGTCGATGCTCCGCTGCTGGAGATCATGGCCAGCAGCGACTGCTTGCTGGTGGACGGCACGATGTGGGACGACGACGAAATGCAGCGCCGTGGCGTGGGCACGCGTACCGGCCGTGAAATGGGCCACCTGGCGCAGAACGGCCCCGGCGGCATGCTCGAAGTGCTTGAGCAACTGCCCAAGCAACGCAAAGTCTTGATCCACATAAACAACACCAACCCGATCCTCGACGAAGACTCCGCCGAACGCGCCGAACTGGCCCGTCGGGGGGTTGAAGTGGCCTTTGATGGCATGAGTATCGAGTTGTAACACGCAAACCTTTGTAGCCGCTGCCCCGTTGTTTTGAAGGCCCTGCGGCCCTGATCGCAGCCTGCGGCAGCGGTTACAAAACCCATTTATTTGGAGGCACCTGATGACTCAAGCCCCACTCTCTACCGCCGAGTTCGAAGCCGCGCTGCGGGCCAAAGGCGCGTACTACCACATCTATCACCCGTATCAGGTGGCGATGTACGAAGGCCGCGCCACGCGCGAACAGATTCAGGGCTGGGTCGCCAACCGCTTCTACTATCAAGTCAATATTCCGCTCAAGGACGCTGCGATTCTGGCCAACTGCCCGGACCGCGAAGTGCGTCGCGAGTGGATTCAGCGCCTGCTCGACCACGACGGCGCCCCCGGCGAGGACGGCGGCATCGAAGCGTGGCTGCGTCTGGGGCAGGCCGTGGGCCTGGACCCCGACCAGTTACGCTCCCAAGAGTTGGTGCTGCCCGGCGTGCGTTTCGCCGTGGATGCTTACGTCAACTTCGCCCGCCGCGCCAGTTGGGAAGAAGCCGCCAGCAGCTCGCTGACCGAAATGTTTGCCCCGCAAATCCACCAGTCCCGCCTCGACAGCTGGCCACAGCACTATCCGTGGATCGACCCGGCGGGCTATGAGTACTTCCGCACCCGCTTGGGTCAGGCCCGGCGCGATGTCGAACACGGGCTGGCCATCACCTTGCAGCACTACACGACGTGGGAAGGCCAGCAGCGCATGCTGGAAATCCTGCAATTCAAACTCGACATTCTTTGGAGCATGCTCGACGCCATGACCATGGCCTACGAGCTTGACCGCCCGCCTTACCACAGCGTGACCGACCAGCGCGTGTGGCATAAAGGAATCACCCTATGAGCTTCGACCGCAGCAAAATCCCGGCCTGGCGCCCCGGCTACCGCTTTCAATACGAGCCCGCGCAAAAAGGCCATGTGCTGCTATACCCCGAAGGCATGATCAAACTCAACGACAGCGCGGCGTTGATTGGTGGCTTGATCGATGGCGAACGCAGCGTGGCGGCCATCATTTTGAAACTGGAGGAACAGTTCCCCGGTGTTCCCGAACTGGGCGACGACATCGAGCAATTTATGGAGGTCGCTCGTGCAGAGCACTGGATCGAACTTGCCTGACAGCCTGATGCCGCCCAAACCCGAGGTGGGCCTGCCGCTCTGGCTATTGGCGGAGTTGACCTATCGCTGCCCGCTGCAATGCCCGTATTGCTCTAACCCGCTGGATTTCGCCCAGCAAGGCAAAGAGCTGAGCACCGAGCAGTGGATCAAGGTGTTTCGTGAGGCGCGCGAAATGGGCGCCGCCCAACTGGGCTTCTCGGGGGGCGAGCCGTTGGTGCGTCAGGACCTGGCCGAACTGATTGGCGAGGCGCGCAAGCTTGGCTTCTATACCAACCTGATCACGTCGGGCATCGGCCTGACCGAACAAAAGATCAGCGATTTCAAAAAGGCCGGGCTGGATCACATTCAAATCAGCTTTCAGGCCAGCGACGAGCAAGTGAACAACCTGCTTGCCGGGTCGAAAAAAGCCTTCGCGCAAAAGCTGGAAATGGCCCGTGCAGTCAAGGCTCACGGCTACCCGATGGTGCTGAACTTCGTCACCCATCGGCACAACATCGACAAGATCGATCGCATCATCGAACTGTGCATCGCACTGGAAGCCGACTTCGTCGAACTCGCCACTTGCCAGTTCTACGGCTGGGCGCAGCTCAACCGCGTGGGCTTGTTGCCGACCAAAGAGCAACTGGTGCGCGCAGAACGCATCACCAACGAATACCGCGCCAAGCTGGAGGCCCAAGGCCATCCCTGCAAGCTGATTTTCGTCACCCCGGACTACTACGAAGAGCGCCCTAAAGCCTGCATGAACGGTTGGGGCAGTATCTTTTTGACCGTCACCCCTGACGGCACCGCCTTGCCGTGTCATGGTGCACGGCAGATGCCGGTCCAGTTCCCCAACGTGCGCGACCACAGCATGCAGCACATTTGGTACGACTCGTTTGGCTTCAACCGTTTCCGCGGCTATGACTGGATGCCCGAGCCGTGCCGCTCGTGTGACGAGAAAGAAAAGGACTTCGGCGGCTGTCGCTGCCAAGCCTTTATGCTCACCGGCGATGCAAGCAATGCAGACCCGGTATGCAGCAAGTCGCCTCACCATGACCTGATCCTCAAGGCGCGCGAAGAAGCCGAGCACGCCACCCAAACCATTGAGCAACTGGCCTTTCGAAATGACCGAAACTCACGACTCATCGCCAAAGGTTGAACCATTCAGCGCCGCCCTCGCCGTGGCCGCCGGGGTGGATTTCGCCGAACTCAAACACGGCCCGCTCGGCCTGTTCTGGAACGAATACCGCCCTCAGGATGCCGCTTGCCGCATCTGGCACTGGCGTGACGGCCAGGCACATTGCCTGACCCCCGACGGTTTCAGCGTGCGCAGCCGGGTGTACGAGTACGGCGGTGGTTCGTTTTGCCTGAGCGATGACGGCGTGGTGTTCGTCAACGAGTCTGATCAACAACTGTACTGGCAAGCACTGGACGGCACGGCGCCGCGCGCCTTGACCCAAGGCACCTGCCGCTATGGTGATGTGCAATGTGCCCAGGGCCGGGTGTTGGCGGTCGAAGAAGATACCGACCAACATCGCCTGGTCAGCGTTGACCCGGCCACACTAGAGCGCTGCGTGCTGGCCCAGGGTGCAGATTTTTATGCCGCCCCCACCCTCAGCCCCAGCGGCCAGCGACTGGCGTGGATTGAGTGGAGCCGCCCGCATCAGCCGTGGACATCAACCCGTTTGATGCTGGCTGAACACCACGCGGCAAGCGGCTGGCAGTTGCCCGTCTGTGTGGCGGGCAATGACCGCGAAGAGTCGTTGCAACAGCCGCGTTTTGATCAAAACAACCGCCTGTATTGCCTGACAGACCGTGGTGGTTTTTGGCAACCGTGGGCTGAGTCTGCCACGGGATTAGTGGCGTTGCCGAGTGCAGCAGCCGATCACGCGCCCGCACCTTGGCAACTGGGCGCCAGCACGTGGCTGCCGCTGGGCGACGGCGCTTACCTGGCCAGCTGGACCGAGCACGGGTTTGGACGCTTGGGCATACACGCGTCTGACGCCGACATTGACGACTTTACCGGCCAATACAGCCGTTTCCGTAGCCTGGCGCTGGACGATGACGCGCTTTATTGCATCGCCGCCTCACCTGTCAGCCCCTCTGCGGTCATCCGTATCGCGCGCGATACCCGGCAGGTTAACGTGCTTGCCGGCGGCATCGCGCCCTTGCCCCACGCACAGATCAGCCGTCCGCAAACCCTGAACTACCCGTCGGCAGGCAGCCAGGCACACGGTTTTTTCTACCCGGCCATGCACGGTGAAAGCCGACCGCCGCTGGTGGTGTTTATCCACGGCGGCCCGACTTCGGCCTGTTATCCAATGCTCGACCCGCGCATCCAGTACTGGACGCAACGCGGCTTTGCCGTGGCCGACCTCAACTATCGCGGCAGCACCGGCTATGGCCGCGAATACCGTCAGGCGCTGCACCTGAAATGGGGTGAAGTGGATGTCGAAGATGCGTGTGCGGTGGTCAGTTATCTGGCTGACAAGGGTCTGATCAATCCCGATAACGCCTTCATTCGCGGCGGCAGCGCAGGGGGTTACACCACGTTGTGCGCCTTGGCGTTCAAACATGTGTTCCGCGCAGGGGCCAGCTTGTATGGCGTCAGCGATCCGGTTGCACTGGCGCGCGACACGCACAAGTTCGAGGGCGATTACATGGACTGGCTGATCGGTGACCCTGAGCGTGATGCCGAACGCTACGCTGCCCGTACGCCGTTACTGCACGCGGCAAACATCCAGGTGCCGGTGATTTTCTTTCAGGGCGAACTGGATGCCGTGGTGGTGCCGCAGCAGACCCGCGACATGCTGCACGCCCTGCAACAAAACGGCATCCCGGCCAAAGCGCACTACTACCCTGACGAACGCCACGGCTTTCGCAAGGCCAGTAACCAGGCGCACGCGCTGGAGCAAGAATGGCAGTTTTATCAAGACGTCATGAACCCCAGCTCGTAGGCGCTGGCGCTGGCTGCGATCCATCACACGATCGCAGCCATCGTGGTCGAAAGTCGTAGAGGGCTTAGCGCTTGGCGATGATGTACACGGCGTGAATCACGCCGGGGAAGTAACCCAACAGCGTCAGCAAAATGTTCAGCCAAAAAGCGCCCGCGAAACCGACCTGCAAAAACACGCCCAGCGGCGGCAGCAAGATGGCGATGATGATGCGAATAATGTCCATGTGTTCCGTCCCCAATCAAAGGTGGGCTCAATAAAGCCCTACGATTAATCGACTCTGAGCCACGGCGAAAGGTTCAGTTGTAGTTTTGCACAGGCAAAAAAACGCCCCGTGCCAAACGAAACAGGCACAGGGCGATGCGTTATACCGCGAGACGGTTCTTTAAATTCTGTATGACGCTTAGATCACTGCTGCACGACGGCACTGCAACTGCGCAGTGCGGACACGGGCAAACGCTCGGGCCAGACGCAACAGCATTTCATCGATGTTGCCTTTGCTGACGCACAGCGCCGGGGTGAAACGCAGGCAATTGGGCTGTGGCGCTGTAATCAACAAACCTTCATACAACGCAGCTTTTACCACCTCATTTGCCGAGTTATCCGACAGCGTCAGCCCCCACATCAGGCCCTGCCCCCGCAATTCACCCTGTGCATAACTATTGGCCAATCGGCCCAGCCCCTCGCGCAGGTGCTGCCCCGCATCGCGAACCTGCTGCAAAAAACCTTTCTCCAGCACGGCATCGAGCACAGCGCTACCTGCGCCAGTCATCAAGGCATTGCCGTGATGGGTGCCGCCCAACTCGTCGGCTTCCAGGCAACACGCTTGACCGCGCGCCAGCAGCGCCGCGAGCGGCACACCACCGCCCAAACCTTTACCCAGGGTGATGATGTCGGCACGAACGCCGTAGTGCTGCTCTGCCAACAAGGTGCCGCAACGGCCCATACCGGTTTGTACTTCATCAAGGATCAGCAAAATGCCTAACTCACGGCACAAGCGCTCAACACCCTTGAGGTAATGCTCGGTGGCCGGGATCACCCCTGCATAGCTCTGCACCGGCTCCAGCATGATGGCCACGGTTTGCGCGTCGACCGCTGCGTGCAAGGCAGGCAAGTCGTTGAACGGCACATTGATAAACCCCGGCAATTGCGGCTCGAAGCGGTTATCAAACGTAGCGCTGCCCGAGGCCGACATCGCACCGAAGCTGCGGCCATGGCAACTGTGCGTCGCGGTGATGATGCGATGCGCGCCGCCACGATGCAGTTGGCCCCATTTGCGCGCCAGCTTGATCGCGCCTTCGTTGGCCTCAGCGCCGGTATTGAGAAAATGCACCTGATCGCTGCCCGTGCTGTGACACAACCGCTCAGCCAGGCTCAACATGCCGCGATTGAAAAAACCCGACCCCGGGTTGATCAACGATTGCGCCTGCTCAGCCAGTGCCTTGATCAACACCGCCGGGCTATGACCCAAGCTGTTTGCGGCACCGCCCTGGGTAAAATCCAGATACGCGCGGCTTTCGCTGTCCCACATCCACGACCCTTGACCGCGCACAAAAATCTGCGCCGGACGCTCGATGCTGGGCATCAGGCAATCGCGGGACACATCGTTATTCATCGTTTGAGACAGAGGCTCAATCGCCAACTCATCGAAGCTGGGGGATTGGCGCCGCAGGTTAAACAGGTTCATGCACGCTGACCTTGTGACCATAAGCCGAATCGATTTGCAACTGAGCGTCATGCTCGTGCGCGGTTAAACCCTCTGTGGGGTTTTCTGCCTTGCCTATGTAAAACAGGCCTGCACAATCGCTTTTCATGACCTTCTCTGGTGCTACGAGCCCTTTGGAATGGGCGTAGACTAGGCGCCTGCCGGCCTTTGAGCCATTTCGTTTTTTAAGCATTTTCGATAAGTAATACTTATGGATTTCAAACAACTGCGTTATTTCGTCGCGGTGTACGAAGAAGGCCATGTGGGCCGAGCTGCCGAGCGCCTTTCCATCTCCCAGCCGGCACTCTCGCAGCAGATTCGCCAGCTCGAACACAACCTGGATGTCAGCCTGTTCGAGCGCAGCAGCAAGCGCTTGCTGCCAACCCTTGCCGCGCACACGCTGTACAACCATGCGTTACCGCTCCTTGACGGTTTGCAACGCGCCAAAGAGGCGTTGCGCAACTTTCAAGGCCACGCGCTGCGGACTCTGGCCATCGGCGTGCTGCAAACCGTACATACCAGCCTGGTGCCGCAAATGCTCGAACGCGTGCGTCAGGCGCAACCGCATTTGGTGGTACAGATTTACGAACTGACCGGGCTTGAGATTGAGCGGCGTTTGCTCAATGGCTCACTCGACATCGGCATCAGCTACCTGCCGCCCCGCCAGCCTGGCTTGCACGGCGTGTTGCTGTACGAAGATGAGCTGCAGCTGGTCATCCCGGCAGACCATCCGCTGCGTGAATTCAAAAAGGTGTCGTTAAGCCAGGCGGCCGAATTGCCCATGCTGCTGCTCGGGGAAGAGTTTCAGGTGCGCCAGATCTGGCAGAGCCAACTGGCCAATCTGGGCCGACGGCCGCAAGTGCAGGCTGAACTCAATACGATGGCCGGGATTCTCGACAGCTTGCCGCACAGCAAGTTGGCCACGGTGCTGCCGGGGCGTTCACGTCACGAACACGATGACAAGGCGCTGCTGTGGAAGCCGCTGAGTGAGCCGAGGGTGCCGCTCAAAGTGGGGCTGGTGTGTCGCGATGTGCAGCGCCAACAAGCCACGCTGGGGTTGTTGCGCACCCTGCTTGAGGATGTGATGCAGCGTGAAGAAGCAACGCTGTAGGTCACGTTTATTGACCCGCTGCATGAGGGCGTGCGAACAAGCTCGCTCCTACAGCGCATATACATATTTCTGACGCACAAAAAGAAAACCCCGCCGAAGCGGGGTTTTGCAGACTGTTTCCCTGACATCCTTTTCACTCCGCCATCCTGGCAGAATCCTACGTGTCCCTGTTATTTCTTTGAGCTTCCTGCTCGACGTCCATGTGAAGTAGATTACCGATGGATCCAATTCTGCGATATGGACGATTGCCAGCACGTTATGTAAGCAAATGCTTACATAACGTTAAACAGCTTAAAAGTGTGCTTCATCCAGCAAATACAGCGACTCGCTACCGGCCTTGACCGAAGCACTCAGCGAGTGGATACGCGGCAGCAAACGTTGGAAGTAGAAGCGCGCCGTGCCCATTTTGCTGACATAAAACGCGTCCTCGGACTCCTTGCCCTGCGCAGCCTTGGCCATCAGCGCCCACATGTAGGCATACGTTGTGTAACCAAAAACATGCAGGTACTCGACGCAAGCCGCGCCAATTTCGTTGGGATTAATTTTCGAATGTTCCAAAACCCAGGCCGTCAACTCATCAAGTGTGTCCAAAGCGCTTGCCAGCGGTGCGGTGAATTCATTCAAGTCGCCACACGACGAGGCGATGAACTGACGAACCTCATCGGCATACAAACGGTAATACGCCCCGTTGTTGCCCACTATCTTGCGCCCCACCAGGTCCAGCGCCTGAATACCGTTGGTGCCTTCGTAGATCTGCGTAATACGCACATCACGTACTAACTGCTCCTGCCCCCATTCACGAATGTAACCGTGACCGCCAAACACCTGCTGACCGTGCACGGTGGTTTCAAGCCCCAAATCGGTCAAGAACGCTTTGGCGACTGGCGTCAGCAAAGCCACCAGGCCATCGGCCCGCTCACGGGCGGCCGGGTCCTGACTGAACTTGGCAATGTCCAACTGGTTGGCGACATAGGTGGAGAACGCACGCCCGCCTTCGTTGCACGCTTTCATGGTCAGCAACATACGGCGCACATCGGCGTGCACAATGATCGGATCAGCGGCTTTATCTTTGGCTTGAGCACCGGTCGCAGCGCGGCCTTGCAAGCGATCACGGGCATATTCCACTGCGTTCTGGTACGAACGCTCACCCGAAGCCAGCCCCTGGATACCGACGCCCAAACGCTCGTAGTTCATCATGGTGAACATCGCCGCCAGACCACGGTTAGGTTCGCCGACCAGATAACCCACCGCCTCGTCGAAGTTCATCACGCACGTTGCCGACGCTTGAATACCCATTTTGTGTTCAATGGAACCGCAGGTGACCGGGTTACGCTCGCCCAGGCTGCCATCGGCATTGACCCTGAATTTGGGTACCAGAAACAGCGAAATACCTTTGGGGCCAGCCGGCGCGTCCGGCAACTTGGCCAGTACCAAATGGATGATATTTTCCGTCAGGTCGTGCTCGCCACCGGTGATGAAAATCTTCGTACCGCTGAGGGTGTAGGAGCCATCGGCTTGAGGTTCGGCCTTGGTGCGGATGATCCCCAAGTCAGTGCCCGCATGGGGTTCGGTCAGGCACATGGAGCCAGCCCACACGCCCGAATACATATTGGGCAGGTACATCGCCTTCAGTTCTTCGCTGGCATGCGCATTGATCGACACGCACGCACCCGCTGTCAGCATCGGGTACAAGCCGAACGCGAGGCTGGAGGAGTTGATCATTTCTTCGACTTGCGCCGAGACCGCTTTGGGCATGCCCATGCCGCCGAACTCAGGATCGCCACCGACGCCCACCCATCCGCCTTCGGCGTAGGTTTTATAAGCATCAACGAAACCTGCGGGGGTGGTTACGACGGTATCGTGCCAGTGGCATCCTTCTTCATCGCCGCTACGGCTGAGCGGGGCGATACTTTTAGCGGTGACTTTGCCCGCTTCTTCAAGAATTGCTTCTACCGTCTGCGCATCTACCGTGTCTGCCAAAGCAGGCAATGTCCCCCAAAGCGCTGCAACATCGAACACTTCATTAAGGACGAAGCGCATATCGCGCAGGGGCGCTTTGTAATCAGCCATGACAAACCTCGCAATTACTACCAGTTAAGCCCGAGCCGGGCCACGTTTTGCTGTGGCCAGTCTAACTTAACAACGATTGCGATACATAGGGTCCGGTAGTGACTCAAATTTAATACACGGTCACGCTACGCAGGAATTTCTGTCGTGCGCACCGCCCCCCGTCGGGTTTGCCCGTAGGCAACGACGCAGTTACGCCCGGCACTTTTCGCGCTGTAGAGCGCCTTATCCGCCGCTTTTAGCACCTCCTCGGCCGTGCGCTGTTCTGGCATGCGTTCGGCCACACCAATACTGACCGTCACCGACACGCTGGTAGCCCGCGTACCGGCTCGGCGCTGACGACCTTGCTGGTCGTCCTGCGGGCGGTTTTCCTGATTGCGTAAATGGATGTTGTAAACCGCAATGGCTTCACGCAACTCATCCAGATGCGGCATGCACTCATCCAGCGTTTTACCTGCAAACACCAGGGCGAATTCTTCACCGCCATAGCGATAGGCCCGACCGCCACCGCTGACTTTGGACAGTTTGCTGGCGACCAGTCGCAGCACCTGATCGCCCACATCGTGACCGTGGGTGTCGTTGAATTTTTTGAAATGGTCGACGTCACTCATCGCCAGCACGTAATTGCGCCCCAAACGCTGCAAGCGTTCATTCAGTGCGCGACGCCCCGGCAGGCCGGTCAGCTCATCGCGAAAGGCCATTTGATACGCCTCATGCGCTACCGCTGCGGCAATCATCAACATCACCTGGCTGCACATGATGTTAAGGGTGAACGGCAAGATAAACGTCTGCGGCAGCATCCAGAACAGCCCTACCAGCCCTACCAGCTGGGCGGCATGCAGGGGCCGCGGGTTGCGCCAGTATTGCCAGCCCAGCAGCACAAAACCGATGAAAAACACCGGATACGACAACTGAATCAAGCTCATCCAGCGGCCATGCAGTGCGGGCCAACGGATCTCGGCCAGCCAATTGAGCAGCGCCTGTGGGTAACTTTGCTCCAGCCCCAGCGCGACACTGCCGATGGCCAACAGCACCGCAAAACGCGCCACCAGGTCCTGAAACAGATGTGTGCGCTCCTCCCAGGCCGCGTACACGCTGTACAGCAACGGCAATAACAGCGAGCACACATGAAAGATCACCGCCGCGTCCGGGCGCACAACGCCGTTATCGCGGTAGTAATCGGTCTGGGTATCGAGCAGGAAATAGGCGATATACACCGTAAGCATCAAGAACAATTCACGCTGGCGGCGGTAAACCGCGCAGTAAGCGCCTCCCAACAACAGCACCAGGGTGGGCAGCACGTTGAAGAGTGAGGTGAAGAACACATTGAGGTCTTTGACGTAGGCAGCCGCAAGCCCTGCGATAAGCAGCAGCAGAGACGGCAAAAAGTGACTGACACATGCAGCAGAAGAACGCGACAAAAGTAAAGCTCCAACCCGAACAACCAAGTAATGGCATTGTGCCTGCTTTTACCGCAGTTAAGCACACTTGGAAACGTCCCGGTCGCCTCAGCCATAGGTTTTAACGGCTGGAAAGGCAAAAGGCTTAACGCATTTGTCGGATTAAAAAAGACTCACGGAGGCGTTCTGCATTTTGTCGCTGTGGCCCAATGTGACAGGCGATTACGCCACAATCGTGCACCTTTGACCGGGCGTGATCTCAGGTTGTACGACAGCCCTGCGGCCGAACGTGGTGTTGGCTAACTGCTACGCAGAATCCGCGCATAAAAAAAACCGCTTCACCCAGAGGTGAAACGGTTTTTGGGAAGGTGACGCGCTTGAGCTTAGTAGCCCAGGTCGAAGTCTTCTTCTTTCATGTCCATCAGGTTGGCAGCGCCTGACAACATGGTTGCAACGTGTGTACGGGTACGCGGCAGGATGCGCTGGAAGTAGAAACGCGCCGTCTGCAATTTAGCTTTGTAGAAGGCTTCTTCCGACGTGCCAGCAGCCAGTTTCTCTGCGGCCAAACGCGCCATGTCAGCCCAGAAGTACGCCAGGCAGGCATAACCGGAATACATCAGGTAGTCGACCGAGGCCGCGCCCACTTCTTCACGGTCTTTCATGGCCGCCATACCGACCTTCATGGTCAGCTCACCCCATTCTTTGTTCAGTGCAGCCAGCGGTGCGACGAACTCTTGAACGCCTTCGTTGCCTTCGTTGGTCTGGCAGAATTTGTGCACGATCTTGGTGAAGCCTTTGAGCGCTTCGCCTTGAGTCATCAGCACTTTACGGCCCAGCAGGTCGAGTGCCTGGATGCCGGTGGTGCCTTCGTACAGCATCGAAATACGGCTGTCGCGAACGTTCTGCTCCATGCCCCACTCAGAGATGAAACCGTGGCCGCCGTAGATTTGAACGCCGTGGTTGGCGGATTCAAAACCCACTTCGGTCATGAAGGCTTTGGCAATCGGCGTCATGAACGCCAGCAGTGCGTCGGCTTTCTTCTTCTCTTCTTCATCAACGCCGTATTTCACGATGTCGACTTGCTTGGCTGTGAAGTAAACCATCGCACGGTTGCCTTCGGCGAATGCCTTCATGGTCAACAGCATGCGACGTACGTCCGGGTGAACGATGATCGGGTCGGCGGCTTTTTCCGGGAATTTAGGGCCGGTCAGCGAGCGCATTTGCAGGCGGTCACGGGCGTATTTCAAGCCGCCCTGGAAACCGATTTCGGCGTGGGACAGGCCTTGCAGCGCGGTGCCCAGACGTGCGGTGTTCATAAAGGTGAACATGCAGTTCAGGCCTTTGTTCGGCGGGCCGATCAGGAAACCTGTCGCGCCGTCGAAGTTCATCACACAGGTGGCGTTACCGTGGATGCCCATTTTGTGCTCAAGGGAGCCACACGATACGGCGTTACGCTCACCGAGCGTGCCGTCAGCATTGGCCATGAACTTGGGCACGATAAACAGCGAAATGCCTTTGGTGCCAGCCGGTGCATCCGGCAGGCGGGCCAGAACGATGTGGACGATGTTGTCGGCCATGTCGTGTTCACCGGCCGAGATGAAGATCTTGGTGCCGGAAACTTTGTAGGAGCCATCAGCTTGAGGTTCGGCCTTGGTGCGCAGCATGCCCAAGTCAGTACCGCAGTGCGATTCGGTCAAGCACATGGTGCCGGTCCATTCACCGGTAACCAGCTTGCTCAGGTAGGTCTCTTGCTGCTCGGGAGTGCCGTGCTCGGAGATGGTGTTCATCGCGCCATGCGACAGGCCCGGGTACATGCCCCACGACCAGTTGGCTTCACCCACCATTTCGCTGACCGCCAGGCCCAGCGACTCAGGCAGGCCCTGACCGCCGTGGGCAACGTCATGCGCCAGGCTCGGCCAGCCACCTTCAACAAATTGCTTGTAGGCTTCTTTAAAACCGGTAGGGGTTTTAACCCCGGACTCACTCCAGGTGCAGCCTTCGGTGTCACCCACACGGTTCAGAGGTGCCAGCACCTGCTCACAAAACTTGGCGCCTTCTTCAAGAATGGCGTCAACCATGTCTGGAGTAGCGTCCTGGCAAGCCGGCAGGCTCTGATAATGCGCTTCGTAACCGAGCAGTTCGTCACGAACGAAGCGAATATCACGCAAGGGGGCCTTGTAATCAGGCATAGCGATAAACCTCTGCTGATGAATCCGGGAATGAACAACCGCGTAGAATTTGTTATTGCGGTCAAACAGGTGTTTGAAACATACGTTTACGCCCATTTATTGTCAAGCAGGCGCAAGGAGCCGTTCGTCCCGAAGGGTGAACAGCTGCGAATTCTCAAAAGACTGTTGAATGTCACGCCACCAGCATCGCTGCAGGCGAAAGCGAAGTGCGGCGGCGCAGCAGGCGTCAGGCAGTAACGCTGAGGCTGCGAGGGCACGCCAGGATCAGGCGTAGGTATCGATCAGCGTACCGACCATTTCGTCAGCGGTGCGTACCACTTTGGCGCCGAGTTCGACTTGCGCTTTGCCTACGCTTAAATCAGCCACATCACTGGCAATATCTGAGAGCTGACTACGGTCGACGGCGCGCATGCGGTTGACCTGTGTGTCGGAGGATTGGCTCGCGACCGAGCGTTCAACCGTGGCATTGGCGATGTGCCCGCCCGCTTGATCGACACGGTTCTGCCCCGCCTGAATGGAACTTAGACCTGCGTAGAACGCGGTGCTTCCCGAGATTTCCATGAGCGACATCTTCCCTTTCAAGGTCATCAGGCTTCATTGAAGCAGACATACTGGCAAAAGGCCCGTCAAAAAACCTGATGGTTGCGCGCCCTTCAATAGCCCTGAGCAATAGCGCCGCACTCAGTCCAGCAGGTCCAGTTGCACATGCTCGGCCACCGCCTGCGCCGTGGGTGACGTGAGCGCGGGCACCCGGCCAAGGCAGGGTGCTGGCAAGCGTTCGGCCAGGGTTGCCAGGTTTTCTTCAAGCCGTGCGGTGTGCGGGTCGATGATATTGGCCACCCAGCCCGCCAGTTGCAGACCATCTTGAGCAATCGCCTCAGCGGTCAGCAAAGCGTGGCTGATACAGCCCAACCTCACGCCTACCACCAAAATCACCGGCAGTCCCAGCCCTTGGGCCACGTCAGACAGGCTGTCCTGCCCCGACAAAGGCACGCGCCAGCCACCCGCCCCCTCTATCAGGGTGAAATCGGCGTGTTGCGCCAAAATATGGCGCATCGGTGCCAGCAATGATTCAACCGTCAGCGCCACACCCGCCTCGCGCGCAGCAATATGCGGGGCGATGGCAGGTTCGAACGCCAGCGGGTTCACCTCGTCATACTTCAAGCCAATCGTGCATTGAGCCATCAACGCCAGCGCGTCAGCGTTGCGCAGCCCTTGGGCGGTTTTTTCGCACCCAGAGGCCACAGGCTTGCCCGCTGCCGTGCTTAAACCCGCCGTGCGGGCGGCGTACAACAAACCTGCTGCAACCGTGGTTTTGCCCACGTCCGTGTCCGTGCCGGTAATGAAATAGGCAAGGCTCATCGCGTTTTCTCCAAGATGCCGTAGACCACTTGATACGTCGCTGGCAGCCCCAGTGGCTGACGAAATTGTTCATAGGCCGCGATTAACCCTTGAACCCGCGCCCTGCCGGTCAAGCCTTCAGGTCGCCCCGGATTAAGGTTGTGCGCGCCCAGTGCTTTTAGCTCATGGGTCAACTGGCGCACCTGCGGGTAATGCAGCACATGGGGCTGCGTGTGCAAGCTTTTGACCTGCAAACCGCTTCCTGCACACAGCTGTTGATAAGCCGAAAACTCGCGAAACCGGTTGACGTGAACCTGCCCGTCAACCGCCTTCCAACTGTCACGCAGCTCACTCAACGTGCCCACGCACAAACTGGCGAAAGCCAGTACACCGCCCGGTTTGAGCACCCGCTGTGCCTCGCTGAGCACTGCGTCAAAGTGCGCGCACCATTGCAACGCCAGGCTGGAAAACACCACGTCGCAACTGTTGTCTTGCAGCGGCAGGCACTCGGCATCACCCGCGATGAAGTGCTGGGCACCCCCCAATGGCCGGGCGTAAGCCAGCATGCCTTGTGCGATATCCAGCGCCAGCCCTTCGCTGTGAGGAAAGTGCTGACCCAACACGCGACTGAAGTACCCCGTGCCACAGCCCACATCCAACCAACGTTGTGGGTTTAAGCCCACAGGTAAACGGTTCATCAGTTCATGACCGACGTCGCGTTGCAGTTCAGCCACGCTGTCATAACTGGCCGCCGCGCGGGAAAACGAAACCGCCACCAGACGTTTGTCCGGCAGGCTTGCCACACTCAAATCAGTCATCACCCAACCCGGTTAAAAAGCTCTGAATCGCCGCCGCCAATTCGTGGGGTGCTTGCAGAAGAAACGCATGACAGGCCTGCTCCATCAGGCCCACTTCAACATCAGGCAATAACGCCAGCACATCACTGGCGACTGACGCCGGCACCAGCTCATCCTGCCCGGCAAACACGTGAAACTGCGGGCCATTAAAGTGTTGCAGAGCGGGTCGCGTGTCCATCTTGGCGAGCAGCTCCAGCCCTGCAAGCAAGGTGTCTGGCTCAGCCTTCGGCGCACCATTGAGGAGTAAGCTCGCCATACCCCGACCTTCACTGCACAACAAAGAAAAGCGCTTAAGCGTCGTATTGGGTGCCTTACGAAAACCGTCGATAAAATCCTCGAAGGTGGCACACGGCATTGCGTTGGGCCAATCGTCGCGGCTGACAAAACACGGGTTACTGGCCAGCGTCACCAACCCGCAACACCGCTCGCCGCGCCGCGCGGCCAATTCGCTGGCCAACATGCCACCCAGTGACCAACCCCCCAGCCAGACGTCATCCGGCAACGCCGCGTCCAACTCATCCAGCCAGTCATCCAACTGCGCCGAAGCGAGCACCGGCAAGGGTTCTATTTCCACCCGCAGGCGCGCGTCCAGGCCACGCAGTGCAACCGCCAAAGGCTCCAGCGGTGAGATACCCAACCCCCAGCCGGGGAGCAAAATCAAACGATCACGCATGCTCGGACTCCGGTTTTCGCCAACAGTCGTTCAATGCATTTAACAGTAGCTGCACCTGCGCCTCTGTGTGGGCGGCAGACAACGTCACACGTAACCGCGCGCTACCGACAGGCACCGTGGGTGGGCGGATAGCGGTGACCAGCACGCCGCGCTCACGCAATTGCTGCGACAAGCGCACCGCCTCTGCGCTGTCGCCAATCATGATCGGCTGGATCGGCGTAAAGCTGTCCATCAGTTGCAGGCCGATCTGCTGGGCACCGGCACGGAACTGGCGGATCAGGGTATTCAAATGCTCACGGCGCCAGTGCTCGCTGCGTAACAACTCAAGGCTTTTGAGCGTGGCGCACGCCAACGCGGGCGGCTGGCTGGTGGTGTAGATATAAGGACGGGCGAACTGGATCAGGCTTTCAATCAACGCTTCGCTGCCGGCCACAAAGGCGCCGCTGGTGCCAAAGGCTTTACCCAGAGTGCCGACCAGCACAGGAACGTCGTGCTGGCTCAAGCCGAAATGCTCGACAATTCCACCCCCCGTGGCACCCAGCGGACCAAAACCGTGGGCATCGTCGACCATCAACCACGCGCCCTTAGCGCGAGCTTCATGGGCCAATGCGGGCAAATTGGCCACATCGCCGTCCATGCTGAACACGCCATCGGTCACCACCAGCGTATGGCCGACAGCTTTCTCCAGACGACTGGCCAAACTCGCGGCGTCGTTGTGCAAATAACGGCTGAACCGTGCCCCGCTCAACAAGCCCGCATCCAGCAAAGAGGCGTGGTTGAGACGGTCTTCCAGCACCGTGTCGCCCTGACCTGCCAGCGCTGTGACAGCGCCCATGTTCGCCATGTAACCATTGCTGAACAGTAGCGCGCGCGGGCGAGCGGTGAACTCGGCGAGCGCTTCTTCGAGGGCGTGATGCGGGCGACTGTGGCCAATGACCAAGTGCGACGCCCCGCCGCCCACGCCCCAGCGCGACGCACCGGCTTGCCACGCTTCGATCACCTGCGGGTGATTGGCCAGGCCCAGGTAGTCGTTGCTACAAAAGGCCAATAAAGGCTGACCGTCCACCACCACCTGCGGGCCTTGCGGGCTTTCAAGCAAAGGGCGCTGGCGATACAAATTGGCGGCACGACGCGCGGCCAGACGAGCCGTTAAATCAAAAGACATGAGAAAAAGGTCCCCTGTAATCGCTGCCGCAGGCTGCGGTGGGCAGCCCCCCATAAACAAGGTGCTGCGGCCTTTATCGCAGCCTGCGGCAGCGACTACAAAAATGCGGCGCGGTTAAACCGCAGCGTTATAAAACTGCTCGCTGGATTTTTGGTCCATCAAGGCGTGCTCAATGGCCGCCTGATGCACTTCGTCGGCATGGTCTTCGTGTGCTTCAGGGAGGATGCCCAGGCGGCTGAACAGCAACATGTCCTTGTCCGCTTGCGGGTTGGCGGTGGTGAGCAATTTATCGCCGTAAAAGATCGAGTTGGCACCGGCAAAGAACGCCAGCGCCTGCATTTGCTCGTTCATCGCCTCACGCCCGGCCGACAGCCGCACATGGCTTTGCGGCATCATGATGCGTGCTACCGCCAGCATGCGGATGAAGTCAAACGGGTCGATGTCTTCGGCGTTTTCCATCGGCGTACCGGCCACTTTCACCAGCATGTTGATCGGCACCGACTCCGGATGTTCTGGCAGGTTGGCCAGCTGGATCAGCAGATTGGCGCGGTCGTCGAGTGACTCGCCCATGCCCAGAATCCCGCCGGAGCAAATCTTCATCCCGGCATCGCGCACATAGCTCAAGGTTTGCAGACGCTCGCTGTAGGTGCGCGTGGTGATGATGCTGGTGTAGAACTCTGGCGACGTGTCGAGGTTGTGATTGTAGTAATCCAGCCCCGCGTCAGCCAAGGCAGCGGTTTGCGCCTGATCGAGCTTGCCCAGGGTCATGCAGGTTTCCAGCCCCAGCGCCTTGACCCCTTCCACCATTTTCAACACGTAGGGCATGTCTTTGGCAGACGGGTGTTTCCACGCCGCCCCCATGCAGAAACGTGTCGCACCAATCGCCTTGGCGCGCGCGGCTTCGTCCAGCACCGCTTGCACCTGCATCAGCTTCTCTTTGGCCAGGCCGGTGTTGTAGTGGCCCGACTGCGGACAATATTTGCAATCTTCCGGGCAGGCGCCGGTTTTGATCGACAGCAGCGTCGAGACTTGCACCCGATTAGCGTTGAAATGCGCACGGTGAACCGTCTGCGCTTGAAATAGCAGGTCATTGAACGGTTGCGTAAACAACGCCCGCACTTGGGCTAAAGACCAATCATGACGCATGGTGTTAAAGGTGCTGGCGCTCATCGGCGTTTCTCTTGTTTATGCTGGACTTGAACCTGAAGCGATCACTTCAGGCACGGCACGGATGCCCGGCATGTTTAAGGATGCGACATGAGCTGTCAACCCAGTCTATTTAGCAAGGTTTACATCTGGCTATTTAATAACCAGCATTGTTTATTGTGTGACGGGCAGGCCGACTCCCTCCACAGCGTGTGCGTCGATTGCGAGCATGAGCTGCCCTGGCTGGGTGAAGGCTGCCAACACTGTGCGTTGCCGCTGCCAGGACCAGGCATGATCTGCGCCGATTGCATCAAACATCCTCCCGCGTTTGAGCGTGTACACGCGGCCTGGGTGTATGACTTTCCGGTGGACGGCCTGATCGTGCGCTTCAAGCACCACGCAAAATGGCCTTATGGCCGCCTGTTAGCCGAACTTCTGAGTCAATCGCTACTCAATCACTACGCACACGGCCATGCCCGGCCCGACCTCCTGCTGCCGGTCCCCCTGTCACTGCACCGCCAGCGCCAGCGTGGGTTCAACCAAGCCGCCATGCTCGGCGAATGGCTCGCTCAGCGCCTGGGCATTGCATGCCCTGCGCACTGGCTGATGCGCACCCAAGACACCCCCGCACAACAAGCGCTGGATGCCAAAACCCGTCGCCGCAACTTGCTGCACGCCTTTGCTCTTGCTCCCCAGGCACACGTTTGCGGGCGGCATCTGGCGTTGGTCGATGACGTGCTGACCACCGGCGCAACGGCTCAAAGCCTCGCCCGGCTGTTGCTCAAGGCGGGCGCCAAACGGGTTGACGTGTATTGCCTGGCGCGCACGCCCAAGCCCGACGGGCCGCCTTGACGGCAAGACGGTGAGCGGGCACTTTGCCAGACCCTGACACCTTACGAATCCATCGCCATGCACGTGCCCGCTTTGCTTGCGCAACACATTGTTCGTCGTCCGCAGCGTATTGCCTTGTTGCAGCACATCAGCGAGCAAGGTTCGATCACCCGCGCCGCCAAAAGCGCAGGTATCAGCTACAAGGCCGCGTGGGATGCCATCGACGAACTCAACAACCTGGCGCAAACACCGCTGGTGGAGCGCAGCGTGGGCGGCAAAGGAGGGGGCGGCGCGCGGTTATCCGTCGCTGGCGAGCGTGTGCTGCGCCTGTATCAGCGTTTGCACGCGTTGCAACACCAAGTGCTGGAAGCCGCAGAAGATGCCCAAGACCTCGATTTACTGGGGCGACTGATGCTCAGAACCAGCGCCCGCAACCAGTTACACGGCACGGTCGGCGCCATCCGCAACCAGGGCCATAACGATTTGATTGCGCTTGAACTGGCAGGCGGGCTGCTGTTGCATGCGCAGATCACGCACGACAGCACGCTACGGCTGGAGCTGGAGGTCGGCACCCCAGTCGTCGCGTTGATCAAGGCAGGTTGGTTACAACTGATTGCGCCCCAGGACGTCATCGCAGATCACAACCACTTAGAGGGCCAGATTGAACAGGTCCTGCATGCCGACAATGGCCCCAGCGAAGTGCGCATCAGCCTGCCCAATGGCCAAACCCTGTGTGCCCTGACCGAAGCGCAACACCTGGCAACACTTGGACTAAAGGCCGGGAGCCAGGCCCATGTGCAATTTGCGCCCTCGCTGGTGTTGCTCGGCACACCGCTCTGACTCAAGCCCGTCTGAAAGCACAGGCGTCTTGTCGGCCATCCGATGAGCGTCAATTGCGCATGGCTTTTGCCTCTGACACAATCGCGAATAATTATCGTTAGTTAAAACTTGCATTCGGTGATGCCTTTGTCGTCAGTCCAAAATCCCCACAGTGAGCTGGTTGGATCGCTTTACCGCGACCATCGCGGCTGGCTGCTGGCGTGGTTGCGGCGCAACGTGGCCTGCCCGCAACGGGCTGAAGACTTGAGCCAGGACACTTTTGTACGCCTGCTGGGCCGCACCGAACTACAAACACCGCGCGAGCCGCGCGCCTTTTTGGCCGCCATCGCCAAGGGCCTGCTGTTTGATTACTTTCGCCGCGCCGCACTGGAGCAGGCTTATCTCAACGAGTTGATGCTGATCCCGGAGGCCGAGCAACCGTCGCCCGAAGAACAGCAACTGATCCTTGAAGACCTCAAAGCCATCGACCGTCTGCTGGGCAAGCTGTCGAGCAAGTCTCGCGCCGCCTTCCTTTACAGCCGCCTCGACGGCTTGACCCACGCCCAAATCGCCGCACGCCTTGGCGTGTCGGTGCCACGCGTGCGTCAGTACCTGGCCCAAGGCATTCGTCAGTGCTATATCGCGCTGTATGGCGAGCCGACATGAGCCAGGCCAACACCAAGCCGGTTTCGGCCCGTGTACTGGACGCCGCCATTGCCTGGCAATTGTGTCTGGACTGCGGCAACGGCAGTGAGGTCGAGCAAGCCGAATTCGCCAAGTGGTACGCCGCCAGCGAAGAACATGCCCGGGCCTGGCTGCAACTGGGCATGCTCGACCATCGTTTCAGCACCGCCAGCGTCCCGGCCCGCAATGCATTGCTCAAGGCCCGCAACAGTGCGCACCAGCGCATGCGCAAAATCGGTGGTGGCGTGGCGAGCCTTGCGCTCGTGATCGGGCTAACGCTGTTCGCGGGTAAAAACTACTTGCCGGTTGATTACTGGATGGCCGACCAACGCACCGCCACCGGAGAACAGCGCGTACTGAGACTGGCCGACGGCACCTTGATCAACCTCAACACCCACAGCGCCGTGGATGTGCGATTCGACGACAAAACCCGCCTGATCGTGCTGCACGAAGGCGAAATCATGGTGCAGACCGGCCATAACGACGCTCGCCCGTTTATCGTACAAACCCGCGATGGCAGCCTGCGTGCGCTGGGCACACGGTTTTTGGTCAAACGCGAAGACGACGGCACACGGCTCAGCGTCCTACAATCGCGCGTTGCTGCCCGCCCGCAAAGCAGCGCCGACGAAACCCTCTACAACGAAGGCCAACAAGTGTTGATGCACCGTGATGGCTTGGGTCAGATGTTCGCCGTCACCCCCGCAGCAGACGCCTGGACCCACGGTATGCTGGTGCTCGACAACGTGCGACTGGCTGACATGGTGCGCGAACTCAACCGCTATAAACGTGGCCACTTGGGCGTTGACGACGACGTGGCCGACCTGCGCATCACGGGCAGCTTCCCGCTGAACAACATCGAACTGGCGCTCAACGCCTTGCTGCCCACCCTGCCCGTGCAAATCAAGCAACACACACCGTGGTGGATCACCGTCAGCGGCAAACCGCAGGTCCATTAATCGGCGCGGCACTACCAGTGATCGCTTTATCGCCCCTTGACCGGCCATGACGCAGCCTTGTGTCTATGCTCGCTTTCGCGCTGCTCAAAGCGCGAACACTCAATAGCCGAGGAAGGATCCATGCCGCTATTACCTGAGATCAACCGTCGCCCCATCGTCTTTTTATACCCCGGCCAAGGCAGCAGCCCTCAAGGCATACTGCAAGAGTTGTATCAACTGAACGCCGACATACAAAACACCATCGACGCAGTGCTCGACGCGGTCGACAGCGTGGTTCAAGAACGCCAGCAACAAGGTCATGCCATTGCCCCCGACATGCTGCGCGAGGTACTGCTAACGCCGGACACGGGGGCGTCCTTGCCCTATGGTTTGAATCAGTTGGCGCTGTATACGGGTGCGGTGGCGTTATCGCACGTCTTGCGCCGCTCAGGCTTACAACCCAAGGCGGCACTCGGAGAAAGCTTTGGCGAAATCGCCGCGCGTGAATGTGCAGGCAACGTCAGCATTACCAACGGAGCGCGCATGGCCTGTGCGCTCAACGATGCTTATCGCCCAGTGCTGAACCAAGGCAGCATGCTGTTGGTCAACGCCAGCGAAGAAAAAACCCGCGCCACGTTACGTAAAATCAATCACCCTGATCTGGCGCTAGCCACTGTCAATTCGCCGACCCACACGGTAGTCAGTGGCTCTCATGACGCACTTCAAGCCATGATCGATGCCACGCAACCGGGTACGCCACCTCCGCGCAAACTCAACATTGCGTATGCCTCTCACCATCCGCAACACACAGGCGTCCAGCAAGAAGCGCTTCGCACCATGCCAGGTATTCCACGGTCACCACTGACCCTGGCGCTCTATTCCACCGTGCAACAGCGGGCATATACCGTTCAGGATGATTTGATCGCAGGGTTTATCGACAACACCATCAAACCCTGCCATCTGCCCAACACGCTGAACGCATTAGTCCGTGACATAGCAAACCCGCTGTTCATAGACCTGGGCAGCAACGGCTACATGGCCCGCTGCGTCAGCAAAATATTACCCGGCGCGCAGACGTATGCGCCCTTGACCCAGAACGCCATCGACCTGCGCACCCACCTCAGCGGTTTGCTGTAGTCGCTGACGAGTAATGCGAGGCTGCGTCCGGGCGCGTAGCGGTCGTAAAACCATTCACCGCAGGCAATCGGACGTCGCCTTCGGCAACGGCTACACCCACCTCAGCGGTTTTCTGTAGTCGCTGACGAGTAATGCGAGGCTGCGTCCGGGCGCGTAGCGGTCGTAAAACCATTCACCGCAGGCAATCGGACGTCGCCTTCGGCAACGGCTACACCCACCTCAGCGGTTTTCTGTAGTCGCTGACGAGTAATGCGAGGCTGCGTCCGGGCGCGCAGCGGTCGTAAAACCATTCAACCGCAGCTTTAAAATCAGCAACGACGACAAGGCTCAACCTGAATACAAATAATTTTCGATCAGCCCTATCACTTTTCCAAACTCGTTCGGCATAGAGGCATTGAGAAACATTTCCATTCAGGAATTCGCCGAATGTCCCGTACCCTCGACACGTTATTGCGCCCCAGCTTGCTCGCCATTGCCATTGCCCTGAGCGCTCCGCTGACCAGTCCCGCGCTGATGGCCGCCGAACTCAGCGCAACCGCGCGCAGCTACAACCTGCCTGCCGGGCCTTTGGCGTCGACACTGAACCAGATCGCCAGCCAGGCCGGGATCACGCTGGCGATTGACGCCTCGTTACTGGCGGGCAAAACCTCAGCCCCGGTCAACGGCCAGTTCGAGCCGACCACGGCGCTGCGCGAGGCGTTGCAAGGGAGTGGTTTGCAGTTGCAGCAAAGCGCCAGCGAGTCGTACACGTTGCTGCCTATCGAGGAAGGCACCCTGACCCTGGGCGATGTGAATATCAACGCCACAGCGGTGGCCGAAGGTTCCGAAGCCGCGGGCTATGTCAGTGAAAACGTCAACAACGTCGGCGCACTGGGCGGGATGAAGCTGCAAGACACGCCGTACTCCATGAGCGTGACTTCGCAAGATTTTCTGAAAAATACGCAGGCCACTTCGCTGGATGATGTGTTTAAGCGCAACCCGTTCACCCAGGTGTTTTCCCCCACGGGGGCTGGTTATGCCAGCGCCGTGAACATCCGGGGCTTCAGCGCACCGGGTAACTTGAGCATTGCCAACGATGGCCTGCGTTTCTCAACCTTGGCCGACGCCGGTAACTTTCTCGAAGAAACCGAGCAACTGGAAGTGGTCACCGGCCTGACCGGGTTTCTGTATGGACCTGCATCGCCAGGCGGCTTGGTCAACTACGTGCTCAAACGCCCCACCTACGAAAACTATCGCAGCGTGACGCTGGGCAATGCCGGTGGCGATAACTATTACCTGCACGGTGACTTCGGCGGCAAGATCGACGACGAAGGCCAGTTTGCTTATCGCTTGAACTTGCTCACCCAAGATGGCGAAACCGCCATCGATATGCAAAAACGCCGTCGCGAGCTGATCAGCCTCGCGGTGGACTGGAACGTCAGCGACGACCTGCAAATCCAATTCGACGCCTCGCACAAAAAAACGCAAGTGCGCGGTTTGACCAGCTACTGGTACTTCAGCGATCAAGCGCTGCGACCGCGGGCCTCAGTGCTGGACAACGACAAGCTGTACAGCCAGCGCTGGTCATTCTCGGACAACGAAACCGACAAGGGCGGCGTCCGCGCCAAATGGCGCCTGAACGACACCTTTACCTTGCGCGCTGCTTTCTCTGCTCAAAAATTCACCGAAGAAAACACCTACACCGGCCCGACGGTCTCCAGCGCGGGGGTCTATACCCAGCCGCTGTATGCGTTCGCCCCCATCGAGCACCAGGAAAATTCCGGTTACCTGTTCCTGGATGCTGCGTTCAACACAGGCGCCATCGGCCACAAGATGACCTTGGGTTATCAGGGCAATAACGCGCGTATTCGCATGTACGAAGACCACATCCCTACAAACGGCACGCAGTATGGCGACGTCGGCGGTGGTGCTTTGCCTTTCGGCACGTCAGAGCAAGTGAGCAAACCCGCATACTCCGTAGGACATGGCAACCAGCGGTTGTCGAACACCTCCCAGACCAATAACTTCCTGATTGGCGACGTCATCACCTTCAACGATCAATGGTCGAGCATCCTGGGCGTGACCCGTACCCAGATCAAGTCCTATGCCAACGACTTCGTCTACTCCGCCACCGACAAGAAAACCCGTTACGACGCCAGCAAAACTTCGCCCAGCGTGTCTTTGATCTACAAACCCGTGCCGTGGCTGACCACGTACGCGACTTATATTGAAGGCTTGCAAGCAGGCGGCACCGCACCGTACAACGCCATCAATGTGGGTGAAATCTTCGCGCCACAAGTCAGCAAGCAATACGAAGTAGGCGCTAAAGCGACCGTGGGCGAAACCTTGTTCACCCTGGCGCTGTTCAACATCGAAAAGCCTAACGGCTACCTCGGTGAGTCGATGATTTACAGTGAAAGCGGCAAGCAGGTGAACAACGGTCTGGAGTTCAGTGTCACCGGCAAGGTCACGCCTGAGCTGACCGTGGTCGGTGGTTTCACCTTGCTCGACCCGAAAATAAAAGACGCCAACGTCAAAGCCAACGACGGCAATGCGCCGGTGGACGTGGCCAAGCAACTGGCCAAGGTGTACGCCGAATACGACATCAACGCGGTGCCCGGTCTGGCATTGACTGGCGGTGCGTTCTACACCGGCAAGCAATACACCGACGAAGCCAACGACTATCAGTTGCCCTCCTTCACCACCTTTGACGCCGGCGCGCGGTATCGCATGAAGGTGTCAGAAAATGACCTGACCTTGCGCATGAACGTCAGTAACCTGGCCAACAAAGATTACTGGCTCAACAGCCACTACCTGGGCGATCCACGCACCGTCCAGTTCTCGGCGCAGCTAGAGTTCTAAGCAGCCTCGCCTGAATTCCTAGCCGTTGCCTAAGGCTGCGAGCGGCTGAGTCGCCGTAAACTCAGGGGCCGCTGAGTGCCAGTTAAACCTGGCACTCAGGTTTTACGAGCGCTTCGCAATCGAACACAGCCTTCGGCAGCGGCTACGACATGTCGCGTCATTTTTGGAATGTCATGAAAAGCAAAACCATCCGCCGCTGGTCTTTTATTCATACCTGGACCAGCCTGATTTGCACCGCGTTTTTGCTGTTGCTGGCATTGACCGGTTTGCCGTTGATTTTTCACCATGAAATCGATCACTTGCTCGGTGACAGCCCCCAGCTTCGGGAGATGCCCGCCGACACGCCACGCCTGAACCTGCAACAACTGGTCAAGGCTGCCGAGGCCCACAGGCCGGATGAGGTGATGCAGTACTTTGGCAGTGAAGACGACGAGCCAAACGCGGTGATCGCCATCATGGCCGCCACCGCAGGCACCGAACCCAACTCGTCGCACACGTTCATGCTCGACGCCCGTACCGGCGAGGCGCTGGAGATGCCGTCGGCCAATGGCGGCATCATGATGGTGATGCTGCGCCTGCATGTGGACATGTTCGCCGGGCTGCCCGGCAAACTGCTGCTGGCGTTCATGGGTATTTTGTTCGTGCTGGCAATCATCTCGGGCGCGGTGCTGTACCTGCCCTTTATGCGCCGCCAGACCTTCGCCACGGTGCGCACCGACAAGTCCACCCGCCTGCGCTGGCTCGACCTGCATAACCTGATCGGTGTCGTTACGCTTACCTGGGCGTTGGTGGTGGGTGTCACCGGCGTCATCAGCGCCTGTGCCGATTTGATCATCGCCGCGTGGCGCACCGACAGCCTCACCGCCATGGTCGAGCCGTATCGCAACGCACCGCCGCTGACGCACCTGGCGCCTGCCAATCGCCTGCTGGACATCGCCGCCGACGCCGCCCCCGGCATGCGCCCGGACTTCATCGCATTCCCCGGTACACGTTTTTCCAGCGAGCATCATTACGCGGTGTTCATGAAGGGCAGTACGCACCTGACCTCCCATTTGCTGACGCCGGTGTTGATCGACGCCAGCACCCTTGAGGTCACGGCCGTAGGCAGCCGGCCGTGGTACATGGATGCGATGGGCATGTCGCAACCGCTGCACTTCGGCGACTACGGTGGCATGCCGATGAAAATTCTGTGGGCGGCCCTCGACCTGTTGACTATCGTCGTGCTCGGCAGCGGTCTGTACCTGTGGTGGGTACGGCGCAAAGCCGCAAAGGAGGCCGCGCGATGAAACCGCGTCAATCCAATTTCTGGAAAGTGTTTTCCATCCCGCTGGCCATCGGTTTGCTCAGCGCGATGGGATTATTCAGCGCGCTGCTCGATGACGGCGCCTGGGATGTATTGAGCTGGATCGGCCTGGGAGTACCGGTGTGGATTTGCGCGCGTGGCCTGCTCAAGCGCTGAATCGCGCGCCGGTTTTTTTGGCGCGCCGCTCTGTCAGTGTCTAGGCTAATTCGATCCACCCTTGTCGAGTCAGCACCATGTCCCTACCGAGCATGACCCTGTTCAACAACCCGGCCTCGCCCTTTGGCCGCAAAGTCCTGGTGATGCTGCACGAGACCGGCCAGCAGAATCGCGTCACCCTGCATCCGGTCACGCTCACACCCACCGCCCCCGATGCGGCGCTCAACTGCGCCAACCCGCTGGGCAAACTGCCCGCACTGCAATTGGCAGACAGCTCGGTGATTCACGACAGCCGGGTGATCCTCGACTACCTCGATCAACAACACGTCGGGAACCCGCTGATCCCGGCCATCGGTGCGGCGCGCTGGCGGCGTTTGACGCTGGCGTCCACGGCGGACGGGATCATGGATGCGGCCGTGCTGATGCGTTATGAGCGCGGCTTGCGCCCCGTGGAAAAACAGTGGGACGACTGGTTCAACGCGCAGGCTGACAAAATCCATCGGGCGCTGGCAGCCCTTGAGCAGGACGCCATCGCCGAACTGGCCAGCCACTTCGATATTGCGGCCATCAGTCTGGCCTGCGCATTGGGTTATCTCGACCTGCGCCTGCCCCAATTCGACTGGCGCACGCCTAATGCGCAGTTAAGCGCGTGGTACGCCGAGGTGAGCAAGCGCCCTTCGATGCAGGCCACGCGGCCTGCTTAGCAGTCCGGCTTGTCGGCGGTATAGCGACGAGCCGGGTTGACCGCCGCTCCAAACTCTCGCAGCGCCTTGGCGCCAATCAACAGCGGGTAGTTGAAGCTGCTGCGGTCCGTCAGGTTGACCTCGACCGTGCGTTTGACATCACCCAGGCACATTTCCAGGTCGACCACCGGGCGCTTGGCGCTTACCGGTTCGTCCTTGTCTTCATCTTCGTCGGCGCGACTTTTGATTTTGCTGATGCGCGCCACTTTGTGCTCGTACACCTTGCTGCTCGCGCCTTTGGTTGCGAGTACAAAGCGCACCCACTCTTCACCGTCACGGGTGAACAACTCGATGTTTTTGGCCGACAACGAAGCAGTCAGGGCGCCGGTGTCCATTTTGGCCTGAAGGGTTTCACCGATCTCCGGCAGCTTGATGTATTCATAACGCCCGTACAGCGTCGGCTCTGCGGCCATCACCGGCAAGGCCAATACGGACAGCAAGGCAAGAACGGATTTCATGAGACAGCTTCCTTTTGAGGGGGGCAGTGTTCACGCCATCGGTGGGCGCGAGCGGGGGCATGCGCTTCAGACAGCCCGGTAGGTCATAGAGTTGCGTGGCGTCAGGTTAACCCAACCGGTGTGAAACATTTGTCAGCACACCGATTTGGCGTTATGCGGTGCGCTGCTTATCATTGGCAATCCTTAAACGTTCAAGAGTTGCTTATGCGCCGCCTGCTCACCGGCTGTTTGGTCACCTTATTGTTACTGTGCAACACCTTAATCCTGTTCGGCCCGTTGATGCTGTTTGCCGTGTTCAAACTGCTGTCATCAGGCCGCCTGCGCGACCTCAACTCGCGGGCAGTGATGTGGATCGCCGAGACGTGGTCCGAGATCGACAAACGCATTTTCGCGCTGTGCCTGCCTACGCAATGGGACATTCGCGGCGCCGAAGGCTTGAGCCGCGATACCTCGTATCTGGTGATCAGCAACCACCAGTCGTGGGTGGACATCCCGGCGCTGATGCAGGGGCTGAACCGGCGCACGCCGTTCTTCAAATTCTTCCTCAAGAAAGAGCTGATCTGGGTGCCGTTTCTGGGCCTGGCGTGGTGGGCGCTCGACTACCCCTTCATGAAGCGCTATTCCAAAGCGTTTTTGGCCAAGCACCCGGAACTCAAAGGCCAGGACCTGAAAATCACCCAGGCGGCCTGCGAGCTGTTCAAGCGCCAGCCGGTCACAGTGGTGAACTATTTGGAAGGCACCCGTTTCACCCCGGCCAAAAGCGCCCTGCAACACTCGCCCTACACCTACTTGCTCAAACCCAAGGCGGGCGGCGTGGCGTTTGTGCTGGCGGCGATGGGTGAACAACTGGATGCCGTGCTGGATGTGACCGTGGTGTATCCACAGGCCAGGATTCCGGGATTCTGGGAGTTGATCAGCGGGCAGGTGCCCAAGGTGATTGTCGACATTCAGACCCGCGAGCTGGATCCGGCGTTGTGGCAGGGTGATTACGAGAACGACCCGGTGTTTCGTGAGCAGATCCAGAGCTGGGTCAACCAGCTCTGGATCAAGAAAGACCAGCGCATCAGCACTTTGCGTGCCGAGCGCGGCTAACGTTAAACGCCCCAGGCGCTGCCCAGTTTGCTCAGCAGCGAAGTGCTGACGTTCTGACCTTTGAAGTAGTCCAGCAGCACCGGTGCAAACTTGGCCACCATACCGTCTTGCATGCCCAGCGCAGTGAAGGCGGCATTCAATTGATCGGTGTTGGCAACGTTGCTGACGGCGCTGGTTGCTGTTTCGGATACGCCCTCAGATTTACCCAGCAAACCGCCAAGCTGGCTCAACTGACCCAGCGCGCCGGCACCGGCCAATTTGTTAATCCCCGGCACTTGCTTGGCCAGTTCGCTGTAGTCGGAGCCGCTCAGCTGGTTTTTCGCAAGGCTCAGCATTGCACCCACGCCACCGGCCGCTTGCTCTGGCTTGACGCCCAGTTCATTGACTTTGCTCAGCATCTGTACCGCTTGCACTGATTTGTCAGTGGAGGCGCCATTGCTATTTGCGCCTTGCACCTGGGCCGCGACGTTCGCCACATCACCCAGGCTGAAACCCGCAAACACAGGGCTTGCCGCCACAGTCATCAATGTTGCCAGTGCTACGCCGCTCAACTTTTTCATCAATTCAACCTCTAGAACCTAAAAAACCGCTCGCCAGCAGGGAGCAGCAAAACTGTGGTTTTGACTCAAAACAATGGCCGTTGTTCCCAAGTGCCACTATCGAATCGACCGGGCGCCAATCTTAGTGGAAAAAAAACCCGAATGTCCTGCATCCAATTGATGCGCGATGTACGTATATCAAGGCAGTGAGGACTCAGCCATGAATGGAACAACCGTACATCGTGGACTACGCTCAGGCATCAATTGGCTCAATGCCTCAGCCTCAATGGACGGGAGAACGGTTATCAGCCTCGCCGACGCCGATCATCTGCAACAGTTATTGGCCCAATGTTCGCTGGGCAACCGCCGCGCCTTTGAAAGCCTTTATCGCACTGTCGCCCCGCGCTTGCATGCGGTGGCGCTGCGTTGCATGAGCGGGCGGCATGATCTGGCCGAAGACGTGCTGCAAGAGAGCTTTGTGCGCATCTGGCATAACGCTTCACGCTACGAAGCGCACCTGTCGGCGCCGCTGACGTGGATGACCCACATCACCCGCAACCTGGCCATCGACCAACTGCGCAAACACCGTGAACTGCCGTTAAGCGACCCGCAACAGGCGGCGCTGGCCGATGACAGCCCCGACGCCCATACGCAGCTGGACAGCAACCGTGAGGCCCATGCACTCAATCACTGCATCGAGCAACTGGATGCCATGCAGCGCCAATCCATTACCATTGCTTATTTCCATGGGCTTAGTTGCAGCGAGCTGGCCGATCAGTTGCACGCGCCGCTGGGCTCGGTCAAATCCTGGATTCGCCGGGGCATGGAACGCCTGCGCAGGTGCCTCGAAGCATGAATTATCAAACGCCAAGCCTGCGCCGGGCGCTCGCAGCCGATTACGCCATCGGCCTGATGCCGCCCCTGGCGCGCAGACGCTTCGAACACTTGCTGCTGGAAGATGCGGCCCTGCGCGCTGAACTCGGCCGCTGGCACACTCACCTGATGAGCCTGAGCCAGCCACTGACCGAACACCCGGTGCCCGAGCAAGTGTGGCAGGCCATCGTGGCGCGCATCGAGCCGCAAAAGCTCCACGTTCCGCAAAAACGCCCGTTCTGGAACAGGCTGCGACTCAGCGCTGCTCTCTGTACCCTGGTCATAGCCCTGAGCGTGGGCGTGCTCTATACCCGCGACAACGTGCAGTACAACGCCACCCTGCTCAGCGGTACGGCGCAGCCGGGCCTGCGGATCGAAGCCCACGCCGATTACCTGCGGGTACAACCGCTGCAATTGGCCGCCATCGAGCCTGGGCGCAGCCTGGAGCTGTGGGCGCTCCCGGTGGAGGGCAAACCGGTGTCGCTGGGGCTGATCCCGACCGGGGGCGAGGGAATGATCGGCCTGAGTGACAGTCAGCAACAATTGCTCAAGGCATCTGTGGTGCTGGCCGTCAGCCTGGAGCCACGCGCAGGGTCGCCGACCGGGCAGCCGACCGGGCCGGTGCTTTACCAAGGCCCACTGGCGGCACTCTAGTCGCCGTCGTGACCTGTCAGTTCTGACAGCTAGGCACCTGTCACAAACCGCTGGATGCTAAGCGCTCAGCCGGCTTGTTTCACAGGACTTTTACATGTCGACCGCGCCTCGCCTCACGCTGTACCACAACCCCTACTACAGCTCGTTGCGACAGGGAGCCACGCCTGAAAACGCCGCAAAAAAAACCGCATGGCGGCGTATGTCTGTCTGGGTTTATGCCAGCCTGCTGATCGGGGTGTTGGCGCTGATCGTGATCTGGCAAAACGAGCGCCTTCAACGCCAGGTCATGTTGTTGGACGCCAATGCCCGACCCGTGATCCGCGTCGACATTTACAACGACTACCTGAAGATGTATCCCCAGCAAGCCATCATGACCGCCAAAAGCAGCGATCTGGAGCTGTGGGCTTTGCAAGACAATGCCAGCCCGGTGTCTCTGGGGCTGATCTCACCCCAGACCGAGGACTGGGCAGGCATCAACTTCGTGCAGCAAAAAAGCCTCAAAGGGGCGCGCCAACTCGCTATTACCCTGGAACAACGCGGCGGCGCCAAACATGGCCAGCCGCAGGGCCCAACGTTGTACATCAGCACGCCACTGCGCGAATGAGCCGTAACAGCGAGCACGCTCACTGTTGCGACTCAGTGTTGCGCTCTAGGCGCTGAACAGGCGGTGCGGGTCAATCACAAACTTCTTCGGCACCCCGGCATCAAACTCGCCGTAGCCACGCGGCGCGTCATCCAGGCTGATGACCTCAACCCCCACAATGTCGGCAATTTTAATGCGGTCCCACATGATGGCCTGCATCAGTTGGCGGTTGTATTTCATGACCGGGGTCTGGCCGGTATGGAAGCTGTGGGATTTGGCCCAGCCCAAGCCAAAGCGAATGCTCAGGCTGCCCTTCTTCGCGGCGGCGTCTACGGCGCCCGGATCTTCAGTGACATACAGCCCCGGAATACCGATTTTGCCCGCCACCCGCACCACGCCCATCAATGAGTTGAGCACCGTGGCCGGGGCTTCGTGTTTGGCGCCGTCATGCCCGTGGCCACGAGCCTCAAAACCTACGGCGTCTACCGCGCAATCCACTTCGGGTTCGCCCAGCAGCTCAGCGATTTGCTCATGCAGCGGCGTGTCTTTGGACAGGTCGGCAATCTCAAAGCCTTGCGCCTTGGCATGCGCCAGTCGAATCGGGTTCACGTCCCCGACAATCACCACGGCGGCACCCAGCAAACGCGCCGACGCGGCCGCCGCCAGCCCAACTGGACCTGCGCCTGCAATGTAGACCGTGCTGCCGGGGCCAACACCCGCGGTGACGGCGCCGTGGTAACCGGTGGGCAGAATGTCCGACAGGCAAGTCAGGTCGCGGATTTTTTCCATCGCCGCATCGCGATTTGGCAACTTGAGCAGGTTGAAATCGGCATACGGCACCAATACATATTCAGCCTGACCGCCCACCCAATCGCCCATGTCCACGTAACCATATGCGCCGCCGGGACGGGCCGGGTTGACGGTCAGGCACACACCCGTGTTCTGCTCCTTGCAACTGCGGCAACGTCCGCACGCTACGTTGAACGGCACCGAGACCAAATCACCGACCTTGAGATGTTCCACATCGCGCCCGGCTTCGATCACCTCGCCGGTGATCTCATGGCCCAGTACCAGACCGGTTTGCGCCGTGGTGCGCCCGCGCACCATGTGCTGGTCAGAGCCGCAGATATTGGTCGACACCACCCGCAGAATCACGCCGTGGTGAATCGCTTTGCCTTGAGGGTTTTGCATCTTGGGAAAAGGAATGGATTGCACCTGGACCTGTCCATTGCCCAAATACACCACGCCGCGATTGTCAGCCATCGAGTTCACCCTTGTTGTTATTGAGAGGGGTGATCGGCCAGCCGCAAGCCGATCTTCTTGCAGCTTAGTTGGCGAAGCGGCGCCTACAGCACCACCGTACGACCTCCATTTAGGAAAACGCGCCGCTCAATGTGATAGCCCACGCCCCGGGCCAGTGTTTGCGCCTCGATATCGCGGCCTTTGGCGATCAGGTCTTCGGGGTAATGACTGTGGTCTACCGCTTCCACGCCTTGAGCGATGATCGGGCCTTCGTCGAGGTCGTTGTTGATGTAATGCGCGGTGGCGCCGACCAGTTTCACCCCCTTTTCATAGGCTTGGTGATAGGGCTTGGCGCCCTTGAAACCCGGCAGCAACGAGTGGTGAATATTGATCGCCTTGCCATCGAGCTTGCGGCACAGCTGGGGTGACAGCACTTGCATATAGCGGGCAAGGATCACCAGTTCGGCGCCGGTGTCCTCGATCACCTGCCAGACCCTGGCCTCTTGGGCGAGTTTGTCGTTCGGATCGAGGGCGAAATGGTGGTATGCAATGCCGTGCCAGCGCGCCAGCGGCTCCAGGTCGGGGTGATTAGAGACCACGGCCACGACGTCCATCGACAACTGGCCGATGCGCTGGCGATACAGCAAGTCGTTCAGGCAGTGGTCAGACTTGGACACCATGATCAGCACTTTGGGCCGGTAATGCGGGGGGATGAGTTCGGACACCATGTTAAACGCATGACCACGTTCGGCGAGGCCCGCACGAAAAGCGTGTTCATCGAAGCCGTCAGGTTGGCGGAATTCGACGCGGATGAAAAAACGCCCGGAGCGTTGATCGTCGAAGGAATGGTGCTCGGTGACGTAGCACTGATGCTCAAACAGGTGGCGTGTGACTGCATCGACGGTGCCGAGCCTGCTGGGGCAATCGGCAGTGAGAATCCAGGTATCCGGGGCGCGGCTCATGCAGGTTTCCTTGTGGGGGTCAGGTGAAAAAGCAAAATCCCCTCTTCCTCCGCGAGAGGGTTGGGGTGAGGGCCAGCCGTCACTCAGGTCTCAACCCTCAACCCATATTCAGCCGCCGCATCTTGCAACCATAGCCACCAATACTGCGAGAAGCTGCGCCGAATCAGCAGCTCCCACGTGTCTTGCGCGGTATGACGAATCACCAGCTGCGACTTGGCAAACACCGTGCCCACCGCCTTGCCCTCCGGGAAGTTGTCGGGGTGCACGTCGTAGCTGGTCGACTTCATCAGTACCTCACGCACCTTCGGCCCGCTCAGCTCCAGCAATTGCTGGCCGCCACTGACATTCACCACGCTGATGTGCAGCCCGGCCAACGCGTGGCGCAGGGCTGTTTCAAGCGCAAATTCCTGGCCGCCCGGCACGATCAGTAGCCATTCATCCGGCCCCATCCATTGCACTGACACCTCGCCCGCCACCGCCAGCGTTAGCGCCACCGGCAACTCAAGGCCCAGCACGTGATGCACCCCTTGGCTAAACGCCGGGTCTCGGGCGTCGCCACGCAAGGTCAGATGGCCCAGCAGTTTTTTCTCGCGCACGATCACGCCGGGTTGTTGCGCGCCCTGGCCGATCAGGTTGGCCAGGGTGCTGTGATGCAGTGATGACTCGGCTTTGGCCGCCGCGTCCGGGCGCTGCTGATATACGTTGGCTGTGGTCATGAACTCACCCGTTGCAAATGTTGTGGTTGGTCGCGCCTGCACACATCACACACTCAAATATTCTGCCGCTCGCCCTTGGGATCGAAAAACACCGAAGACACAATCTCGGCTTCGATCACGCGGCCATCCGCCAACGGCGCAAATACCCGCTCGCCCATGCGTTTGAGGCCACCTTTAACCACGCCCATCGCAAATGAATACCCCAGCGAGCCGCAGGTGTAGCTGGAAGTCACGTGGCCCACCATGCTCATCGGGATCGCCTGTTTGGGGTCCAACACCAGTTGCGCGCCTTCAGGCAGCCATTGCCTCGGGTCGACCGGTTTAAGCCCCACCAGTTGTTTGCGCTGTTCACGCACGCAGTCTTGGCGGTTCATGCCTCGCCAGCCAATCCACGAAAACGGTTTGGTGCGGCCCACGCACCACCCCATGTTCAGGTCATCGGGGGTCATGGAGCCGTCCGTGTCCTGGCCGACGATGATGAAGCCCTTCTCGGCCCGCAAGACGTGCATGGTTTCAGTCCCGTAAGGGGTCAGGTTGTAGGCTTTACCCGCCTCGACGATCTTCTCCAGCACGCCCATCGCGTAATCGGCCTGAATGTTGATTTCGTACGACAACTCTCCGGTGAACGAGATGCGGAACACCCGCGCAGGCACACCCCCGACCCGACCTTCTTTCCAGCTCAAAAACGGGAAGGCTTCACGGTCAAGATCAATGTCAGTCACCTCACTGAGCAATAGGCGGCTGTTGGGGCCAGACAAGGTCAGGGTCGCGTAGTGGTCTGTGACCGAGGTGAAGTACACCTTGAGGTCCGGCCATTCGGTCTGTTGATAAATCTCCAGCCATTGCAGCACGCGCGCCGCGCCACCGGTGGTGGTGGTCATCAGGAAATGGTTATCGGCCAGGCACGCGGTCACGCCGTCGTCGAAGACCATGCCGTCTTCTTTGCACATCAGCCCGTAACGCGCTTTGCCCACGTCCAGTTTGGTCCAGGCGTTGGTGTAGATACGGTTCAAAAATTCGCGCGCATCCGGGCCCTGAATGTCGATTTTGCCCAGCGTGGAGGCATCCAGAAGGCCCACGCTGTCTCGCACCGCCTGGCACTCGCGCTTGACGGCGGCATGCAGGTCTTCGCCACCGCGCGGGAAGTACCACGGGCGTTGCCACTGGCCGACGTCTTCAAATGCTGCGCCTTGCTTGACGTGCCAGGGGTGCAGTGCGGTGTAACGCACCGGCTCGAAAAGAGGGCCGCAATGACGCCCTGCCACGGCACCAAAGGTGACCGGTGTGTAGTTGGGCCGAAACATGGTGGTGCCCATCTGCGTGATGCTCACGTTCAGCGAGCGCGCAGCGATGGCCAGCCCGTTGACGTTGCCAAGCTTGCCCTGGTCGGTGCCAAACCCCAGCGCGGTGTAACGCTTGACGTGTTCCACCGACTCAAAGCCTTCACGGGTCGCCAGTTCGATGGCTGCCGCCGTGACGTCGTTTTGCAGGTCGACAAATTGTTTGGGCGCTCGCGCGGTGCCCTTTTCATGCGGCACCTGAAACAGCGCCAGCGTCGGTTCTTCGTAGTGTTTCAGCGCTTTGGGCAGCCCCCCTTCGACGGCTTTAAACCCGGCTTCGCTGGCCGCGCGCACGCCGCCTTCAAAACCGTCAGCCAGTGTGTCGCCGAGGCTGTAGACGCCATTGATACCGCCCACGCACACGCGCTTTTGCGGCGCTTCACCGGGCACAAACCCGAGGATGTCTTCACGCCAGATCGGCCTGGCGCCCAAGTGCGAGGCCAAGTGCACCACCGGGCTGTAGCCGCCCGAGGTGGCAATCAGATCGCAGTCGAGCATCTCGCCGGGGCTGGTCACGCGGTGGGCTTTGAGGTCAATTGCCGCCACCCGCCCGCCGGTTACGCGCTTGCTGCCCCGGGCTTCGATCACCGCGCTACCGGTCAAAATGCGGATGCCTTTAGCCCGCGCTTCTTCGACCAGCGCACCGCGCGGGTTGCTGCGGGCATCGGCAATCGCGACCACTGGCAAACTGGCATCGAGCCAGTCCAGCGCCACACGGTAGGCATGATCGTTATTGGTGCTCAGCAGCAACGTACGGCCCGGCGCCACGCCGTAGCGACGCACATAAGTGGACACCGCCCCGGCAAGCATGTTGCCCGGTACATCGTTGTTGCCATACACCAACGGCCGCTCACAGGCGCCGGTGGCCAGCACCACGCGCTTGGCGCGCACCCGATGGATACGTTGACGTACCTGGCCGGCCGGCGCGCGGTCGCCCATGTGGTCGGTCAATCGTTCGTGAATCGTCACAAAGTTGTGGTCGTGATAGCCGTTGACCGTGGCACGCGGCAGCAACACCACGTTGGGCAATGCGTTGAGTTCGGCCAGCACGCTGGCAACCCAGGCCATCGCCGGCTTGCCGTCCAGGCTTTCGCGACTGTCGAGCAAACTGCCGCCGAACGCTTCCTGCTCATCGGCCACGATCAGCCGGGCGCCGCTGCGCGCTGCCGCCAAGGCCGCCGCCAGCCCCGCAGGCCCGGCGCCGACGATCAGCACGTCGCAGTGGTGGTTCATGTAGTCATAAGTATCCGGGTCATTTTGCGTCGGCGAACGGCCCAAACCTGCCGCCTTGCGGATGTACTTTTCATACGTCATCCAGAACGACTTCGGATACATGAACGTTTTGTAGTAAAACCCCGGTGGCATCAACGTGCCACCGACTTTGCCCAAAATGCCCATCATGTCGGTGTTCACGTTGGGCCAGCCGTTGGTGCTGGTGGCCACCAGGCCCTGATACAGCGCCTGCTGCGTGGCGCGCACGTTGGGGATTTGCGTCGCCTCGGTGGCGCCGATTTGCAGCACCGCGTTCGGCTCTTCGGCGCCCGCGGCATAAATACCCCGTGGCCGCGAATATTTGAAGCTGCGCCCAATGATGTCGACACCGTTGGCCAACAGGGCGGCGGCCAGGCTGTCGCCTTCGTAACCTGAGTAGGGTTGGCCGTTGAAGGTAAAGGTCAGCACTTTGCTGCGATCCACACGGCCGCCATTGGCCAGGCGATGGGTCTGGCTCATACCTTTTCTCCCTGCACGCGGGTGGCAGTCGCGGTCGCCGGGGACCGCTGTTCAGTGAATTGCGGCGCGGTACCTATGGGGTAGGTTTCCAGTATTTCGTAGGTCACGGTATTGCGCGTGGCGTTGAAAAACTGACGGCAACCGGCCACGTGGTTCCACAGCTCGTGGTGCAGCCCGCGGGGGTTGTCACGAAAGAACAGGTAGTCGCCCCACTGCGCGTCGGTGCAGGCATCAGGGTCAAGCGGGCGAGGAATGTGCGCCTGACCGGCCGCGTGAAACTCCTCTTCCGAGCGCAGTTCGCCGCAATGAGGACAGAAGATATGCAGCATCGGTGTTTCTCCTGTTAGTGAGCGACCGCGGCGGCGCCGTGTTCGTCGATCAACGCGCCGTTGTGGAAACGTTCGAGGCAGAACGGCACCGCCAGCGGGTGCATTTCACCGGTGGCCAAACTGGCCGCAAACACATGGCCCGAGCCAGGCGTGGCCTTGAACCCGCCCGTCCCCCAGCCGCAGTTGAAGAACAAGTTAGGCACCGGCGTTTTGGAGATGATCGGGCAGGCGTCGGGGGTGGTGTCGACGATGCCGCCCCATTGACGGTTCATGCGCACACGGGACAACACCGGGAACATCTCAACAATCGCCTGAATCGTGTGCTCGATCACCGGGTACGAGCCGCGCTGGCCATAACCGACCCAGCCATCGATGCCCGCACCGATCACCAAGTCGCCCTTATCGGACTGGCTGATGTAGCCGTGCACCGCGTTGGACATGATCACGCTGTCGATAATCGGTTTGATCGGCTCGGACACCAGCGCTTGCAGCGGGTGCGACTCAATCGGCAAGCGAAAGCCTGCCTGGCGCGCCATGTGCCCGGAGTTACCGGCGGTGACCACCCCCACGCGTTTGGCGCCAATAAAGCCCTTGCTGGTCTCGACGCCGATGCACACGCCGTTTTCCTTGCGAAAGCCCAGTACTTCGGTTTGCTGGATCAAGTCCACCCCCAGCGCATCGGCCGCCCGGGCAAAGCCCCAGGCCACCGCATCGTGGCGGGCCACACCGCCACGCCGCTGCACGGTGGCGCCCATCACCGGGTAACGGGTGTTTTTAGAGCAATCGAGGTAGGGGATTTCGTCTGCCACTTGTTGCGCGTTGAGCAATTCGCCGTCCACGCCGTTCAGGCGATTGGCGCTGACACGTCGCTCTGAGTCGCGCATGTCTTGCAGGGTGTGGCACAGGTTGTAAACGCCGCGCTGGGAGAACATGACGTTGTAGTTGAGGTCTTGGGACAAGCCTTCCCACAGCTTCATCGCGTGTTCGTACAAGTGCGCCGACTCGTCCCACAAATAGTTGGAGCGCACGATGGTGGTGTTGCGTGCGGTGTTACCGCCGCCCAACCAGCCTTTTTCAACCACCGCCACGTTGCAGATGCCGTGGACTTTGGCCAGGTAATACGCCGTGGCCAAACCATGCCCGCCGCCGCCGACAATCACCACGTCGTAGAGCTTTTTTGGCGTGGGCGTGCGCCACATCTTTTGCCAGTTTTCGTGGTGGCTGAGGGAGTGTTTGAACAGGCCGAAGCCTGAATAGCGTTGCATAGGCTGTACTCCCGGCGCCCGCGCGCCATGGTCGGTGAGGGCTTGCCCTTTAAGACCGATGGTAGAGCTGGCGCGGGGTGACCAAATGCCCAAGGACGCCACGCAAGGGTGCATTTACGACATGCACCCTCAAACAGTTCCTTGTAGGGTATTTCCGGGTTTTAAACCGCAACTGTGCACTCGCGGGTTTCTTGGCTAAAGTGCACGACAATCTTCGACCATGGAACCGGGAAATGACTGACAAGAGCCAACAATTCGCCAGCGACAACTACTCCGGTATCTGCCCCGAAGTCTGGTCTGCCATGGAAAAAGCCAACCACGGCCACCAACGCTCTTACGGCGATGACGAATGGACGCTGCGCGCAGCAGATGACTTTCGCAAACTGTTCGAAACCGACTGCGAGGTGTACTTCGCGTTCAATGGCACTGCCGCCAACTCGCTGGCCCTGTCATCACTGTGCCAGAGCTTTCACAGCGTGATCTGCTCCGAAACCGCCCACGTTGAAACCGACGAATGCGGCGCGCCCGAGTTTTTCTCCAACGGCTCAAAACTGCTGATCGCACGCACTGAAAACGGCAAGATCACCCCCGAGTCCATCCGCGAAATCGCCCTCAAGCGCAAAGACATCCACTACCCCAAGCCACGCGTGGTGACCATTACCCAGGCCACAGAAGTGGGCAGTGTCTACCGCCCCGAAGAAATCCGCGCCATCAGCGCCACCTGTAAAGAACTGGGCTTGCTGCTGCACATGGACGGCGCGCGTTTCTCCAACGCCTGCGCGTTCCTCGGTTGCTCGCCTGCCGAGCTGTCGTGGAAAGCCGGGGTCGATGTGCTGTGCTTTGGTGGCACTAAAAACGGCATGGCGGTGGGCGAAGCGATTCTGTTCTTCGATCACAACCTGGCTGTGGACTTTGACTACCGCTGCAAACAGGCCGGGCAACTGGCGTCGAAAATGCGCTTTCTGTCAGCGCCGTGGGTCGGCCTGCTGGAAAACGACGCCTGGCTTAAACACGCGCGCCACGCCAACCACTGCGCACAGCTGCTCAGCGAGCTGGTGAGTGACATTGCAGGGGTGGAGTTGATGTTCCCGGTAGAAGCCAACGGTGTGTTTTTGCAACTGTCGGAACCGGCTGTTGCCGCGCTGACCGCCAAGGGCTGGCGTTTCTACACCTTTATTGGCAAAGGTGGCGCACGGTTCATGTGCTCGTGGGACACCGACGAAGCCCGCGTACGGGAATTGGCAGCCGATATTCGCGAAGTCATGGCAGGCTAAGCCCCCCGTAGCCGCTGCCTCCAGGCTGCGGCTACGCAGAGCGTGGCGAATTCTCAGGACTGCCCGAGCGTTCGCTCTATCACATCGACCGTGGCGCTGACTTGCTCTTGATAACGGTCGAGTTCCTGCTTGTGGCTCAGTTGCAGTTCAATCTGTTGCGAACACAGATTCAATGCTGCCAGCACCAACAGCTTGTCCCCGATCAGGCTCGGGTACTTTCTTTTCGTTTCGGCCAGGGCGGCTTTCAACATGACTGTGGCGGCCATCAGGGTCTTTTGTTCCCCCTCCGGTGCCTTGATCGTGTAGTCGTTACCCAGAATCGAGACGACATTTACACCGTCTCTGTCCACGCTCATGCGTTGACAGGGCTCACGCTTACGCGCTCAACCAATGCCTGAATGCGGGCTGCGGTGGCGCCTTGCTTCTCTTCCTGTTCCATCAGGCTCAATTGCAGGCTTTCGTTTTCGTCTTTGGCCTGGGCCAGTTCGGCGCTCAGCTGCGTGTTGGTGTCCAGCAGCTCTTGCTTTTGCTGAACCAGGTCGCTGACCAGTTGTTCCAGTTTGCTAAGGGATGACTCAATCATGGGGAAGATCTCAAGCAGTTTCAGAGGGCGCGTACGATAAAGAAAAGTCACCTTCTAAGCTAGGGTTATTCAGGCCCAAAGGCCCGATTTAGCGCGGGGCGACCTTCCTTTGCCCCTTAAAGACTGTGCTTTGTGAACTAGGTTCCCGCCCCCGGTCGCCCAAGGCCTGTGTGCGACAAAATCGCACAGGGCATTCAAGACTTTAGTCTTATGACCGATAGGTCATATACACCCCGCATTGACGCCGCACGGATCGCGCCTCTCCCCCCAGGAAACATCATGTCTTTACGCAATATGAATATCGCCCCGCGCGCCTTTTTAGGGTTTGCGTTGATCGGCACACTGATGCTGATTCTGGGTGCAGGCGCACTCCTTCAAATGAGCCAAATCCGTTCTGCCGCCGAGGAGATCAGCACCAGCAGCGTGCCGAGCATTCAAAACCTGGACGAGTTCACTCAACTGGCCCTGCGCCTGCGGGTGTTGTCGTACCGCTTGCTGATTAACCGTGAGCCGGAAGTTCAGCAAAAAACCATGGAGTTGCTGGACCAGCGCAATCAGCAAATCCGCGCGGCCCAGAATGAGTACGAAAAGTACATCAGCGGTCCTGATGAACAGGCGGTATACGATCACTACCAAACGCTGATGAGCCAGTACCGCCAACTGGAAGACCGCATGCGCAGCTTGTCGCGCAACGGCGAAGTCGACAAATTGCGTGATTTGCTCAACACCGAGCTGTTGAACAACTCCGAAGCTATCAACAAAGAACTCAACGACCTGATGCGCATCAATGGTCAGCAGATCAGCGATGCCAATCAACACGCCAGCGACATGTACGCAGCGGCCATCAAACTGGTGGTGTTCCTGCTGCTCCTGGCCACCGCTCTGACCGTTCTGTGCGCGTTGCTGCTGACCCGCAGCATCACGCAACCTATCGCCCAGGCGCTGGAAGCCGCCGAAGCCATTGCTGAAGGCAACCTCACGCGTCCGATTAAAGTGGACGGCAGCGATGAAGCCGGGCGCTTGCTGCAAGCGATGGCCAAGATGCAAAGCAAGCTGCGCGACACTTTGCAGCGTATTTCGGGCTCAGCCACTCAACTGGCCTCGGCGGCGGAAGAGCTGAACTGCGTGACCGAAGAAAGCGCCAAAGGGCTGACCCAGCAAAACAACGAAATCGAACAGGCCGCCACCGCCGTCAACGAAATGACCAGCGCCGTGGAAGAAGTCGCGCGTAATGCCGTCAGCACCTCCGAAGCCTCGAAAAGTGCAACGGCGTCGGCCGGTGATGGTCGCGACCTGGTAATGGAAACCGTCAGCGCCATCGAACGCATGAGCGGCGATGTGCAAAGCACCGCCACCTTGATTGGTAACCTGGCGGCCGAGTCGCGGGACATCGGCAAAGTGCTGGATGTGATTCGCGGCCTGGCCGACCAAACCAACCTGCTGGCCCTGAACGCCGCCATCGAAGCCGCTCGCGCCGGTGAAGCGGGCCGTGGTTTTGCCGTGGTTGCTGACGAAGTACGCGCCCTGGCCCATCGTACTCAGCAGTCGACCAGCGAGATTGAACGCATGATCGGCAGCATTCAGGGCGGCACCGAACATGCCGTGGACTCGATGCGCAACAGCACTGAGCGCGCTGAATCGACGTTGAACATCGCCAAAGGCGCCGGGTTGGCGCTGGAGACCATCAACACCGCAATTGTGGAAATCAACGAACGCAACCTGGTGATCGCCAGCGCGGCCGAAGAGCAGGCGCAAGTGGCACGCGAAGTGGACCGCAACCTGGTCAACATCCGCGACTTGTCTGTGCAATCGGCGACCGGTGCCAGCCAGACCAGCTCCGCCAGCAATGAGCTGTCGCGTTTGGCCGTTGACCTGAACAGCATGGTTTCGCGGTTCAGCGTGTAAGGCCCAGCCCCTCAACCCAACTCTCTGCCATCGTGCGGGGGTTGGGGTGAGGGCAAACAGGCGCCCTAAAACTCAATCCGCACGTCGCCCTTGGGCACGCTGCAACACGACAAAATGTAGCCCTCTGCCACGTCCTCATCGGTTATCCCGCCGTTGTGCTCCATGTCCACCTCCCCGCCCAGCTTCAACACTTTGCAGGTCCCGCAGATGCCCATGCCGCAGGCTTTGGGAATCATCAGCCCCAGTTTGGCCGCCGCGGCATGCACGGTTTCTGCTGGCCCCACGCGAATGCTTTTGCCTGACGCGGTGAACTCCACCTGGTTCAAGTCCGCCACATCCAGCTGCGGCGCATCGGCGGCTTGTTCGGCTTGCTCCACGGCATCGGCCCGCACTTCAGGGGGTGTCGCGCCAAACGATTCTTCGTGGTAGCGGCTCATGTCGAAACCATTGGCTTGGAGCAGGCGCTTGACCGCGCTCATGTACGGCGTCGGCCCGCAACAAAACACCTCGCGCTCAAGAAAGTCGGGCGCCATCAGCTCCAGCATTTTGTGATTCAAATAGCCGCGATAGCCCGCCCACGGCTCGCCCAGCCCGTGCTTTTCGCAGATCAAGTGCAGGCTGAAGTTATCGATGCGTGAAGCCATGTGCTCCAGTTCACGGTGGTAAATGATGTCTTTGGGCGAGCGGGCACTGTGGATAAACACCATGTCGACATTGGCGTTGGTGTCGTAAAACCAGCGCGCCATCGACATCACGGGGGTAATGCCCACGCCGCCGCTGAGGTACAACACTTTGGGGCTGGGGGCGTCGATGGCATTGAACAGCCCGACCGGGCCGTGCACCGCCAGCTCCTGACCTTCGGCCAGGGTGTCATGCAACCAGTTCGACACGCGCCCGCCCGGCACGCGCTTGATGGTCACCGAAAAACTGTACGGCACCGAGGGCGCGCTGGAGATGGTGTACGAGCGCATCACTTGTTCGCCGTCGATCACAAGTTCCAGGGTCACAAACTGCCCCGGCTTGAAAAAGAACAGGATCGGCTGCTCGGCCATAAAGCAGAAGGTGCGCACGTCCCAGGTTTCCTGAATCACTTTCACGCAGCGAACGGTGTGACGACCGTTGGCCCACGTCTGGGTCGTGACCGGGTTCAGAAAGCTATTGGACATACGCTTCTCCACGGCCGACTGCCAGCCTCTTTTACTGGCGATTCTGCGCACGGGCCGGGGCGGGCATTTATCTATTCACGACATTCACATGCTTATCGCGACCAGCCCCTGAAAACAGGCGCTCAGGCGTCGGGAACAGATGGGGCCATGTCGCCCGCAGATATGGCCTCGCAGCACTTGGAACGCACACTCAGCGTCAATGGCTTTACCTTGCGTCGCACCCTTGATCAGCCACTTGAAGGCCGTACCCCATGGCCATGAGGACTACACGATGGACGTCACCGCAACCTTGAGCCTGGGCGATCCACTGGAACCTGCACGCAAGGCCACCGCCCAGATGTTGCAGAACCGCGAGCGCACCTTTTCGTTGCCACAGCCGTTCTACAACGACGAACGGCTGTTCGCCATCGACCTGCAGGAAATCTTCCAGAAGGAGTGGCTGATTGCAGGCATGACCTGCGAGATACCCACCAAGGGCAACTTCATGACCCTGCAAGTGGGCAACAACCCGATCATCGTGATTCGCGGGGCAGAGGGGCAGGTGCATGCGTTTCATAACGTATGTCGCCATCGCGGCTCGCGGCTGTGCACCACGGCCAAAGGCAAAGTCGCCAAACTGGTTTGCCATTACCACCAGTGGACCTATGAACTGGACGGGCGACTGTTGTTCGCGGGCACTGAAATGGGTGCAGGTTTCGACATGACGCAGTACGGCCTCAAACCGGTGAACGTTAAAACCGCCGGCGGCTACGTGTTTATCAGCCTGGCCGAGCACCCACCGGCCATCGACGAGTTCCTCGCCACGCTGAACCACTACATGGAACCCTACGACATGGAGAACACCAAGGTGGCGATCCAGACCACCCTGGTGGAGAAAGCCAATTGGAAACTGGTGCTGGAAAACAACCGCGAGTGCTACCACTGCAACGCCTCGCACCCCGAGCTGTTGAAAACGTTGCTGGAGTGGGATGACGTCACCGATCCGCGTGCCGATCAGGGGTTCAAGGACCACGTTGCCGCCAGCGCGGCGGCGTGGGACGCCGAAAAAATCCCTTACGCGCACGCCAGTTTCGGCCTGCGCAACCGCATCGTGCGCATGCCGCTGCTCAAGGGCACCGTGTCGATGACCCTGGATGGCAAACAGGGCTGTGCAAAACTCATGGGGCGGATCAAAAACCCGGACCTGGGTTCGATGCGCATCCTGCACCTGCCGCACTCGTGGAACCACTGCATGGGCGACCACATCATCGTCTTCACGGTGTGGCCGATCAGCGCGCAAGAAACGCTGGTGAGCACCAAATGGCTGGTGCACAAAGACGCGGTAGAAGGCGTGGATTACGACGTGGAGCGCATGCGCAAGGTATGGGACGCCACCAACGATCAAGACCGTCGACTGGCCGAAGAAAACCAGCGCGGCATCAACTCCAGCGCCTACCAGCCGGGTCCGTACTCCACCACCTATGAATTCGGCGTGGTCAATTTTGTGGATTGGTACAGCGAAAGGTTGCTCAACAATTTGGGGGCAGCGCCTGCGCCCTACCTCAAAGGGGTGATCGCGCAGTAGTGCGGACCTCGCCCTGACCGCCCTGATCATTTTTTAACCAAAACCGTACAGAGCACGCAGTGAGTGGCCCGCAGCCACTCACGAACACGTTATCCACAGGCACACCCACAGCAATTGTGGGGAAGTGGATAATTCATCCCTGAAACGTCAATTGGTTGTTTTTCATACAACCAAGCCAAAGCCACGTTCTACGTGGCCTACAGCTAACCGCGAACATGTTATCCACATATCCGCCAACAGAGAATGTGTGCAACTTATGCACTGGCCCTTCGTGCTGTGGAAAAGCGGCGCAAAGCACTGGATTTCAAGGCTTTAGTGACGCATCAGTGGATAACCACAGCATTTGATCGTTTTTTAGCCAAAAGCTTGAAAGGCCCGTTTTATATGGCGCTCAGCCGACAACGAACATGTTATCCACATAAGCGCTAACAGACTTTGTGGGCAACTCTCAGCGCAGCACACCCTCTTCAATCAGCAGGTTCAAAATGGCCTGTGCACTGTCTTCGGCGCTGATCCCTTGCAGCACCTGTCCTTGCCCGCCTGCCGCCTTGGCGGTAGCAGCTTTCATGCGCTCGGCGCCGCTTTTGGCTTTGATCACCTTAAGGCGCTTGGGCCTGGGTTTTGCCGGTTGCAAAACGGGCAATGTGGATAAGTCACCGTCCATTACGTCAACCGCCTGGACGTCGACCGATCCGCGAGTGGCCGGGCCATACGCGCTTTGCCGTGCCTTGGGGGCCGCGTTATCCACCGTGGCCATGAACGGCAGGCGCACACTCAGCCGACGACGCTGGCCACGGGGCAACGCTTGCAGCACATGGGCCATGCCGTTGTGCACAGATTCAATTTGCGCCACGCCCACCAGGAGCGGCCAGCCCAGTTGCTCGGCCAACAGATACGGGAGCATGCCCGAGCCTTCACCGGTTTCTGCCTGGCTACCGGTTAGCACCAGTTGCACGCCAGCTGCGCGCAGGTACTCGCGCAAAACCGGCAACGCATCGGCGCCAGCGGGCTGTTCAAGGACGTGAAGCTCGTCCACGCCCATGCCCAGATAGGCGCGCAAAGCCGGTTCCTGCGGGTCGCCTGCATGCAGCACATGCAGGTTATCCCCAGCCAGTTGCAGGCCCATTTCGACCGCCCGGGCATCTTGTTCAGCCCGCCGGGGGCGACCCGAGGCAGGGTGGACACCGATTGAAACCAATACCACGGTGGGAATGCTCATCCACTCTTCTCCCAATCAAAAGCCCCTCACCCCAACCCTCTCCCACCGGGATGGCGTTGGGGTGAGGGCGTCATTAAGCTGCATCACGTTTAACACCCCGGCGCCACTTATCCACAGCCGCAATCAAGGCTTCAAGAACCGCCGCACTGTCACCCACCACCGACAAGTCCGCACGCTTAACCATGTCGCAGGCCGGGTCGAGGTTGATCGCCACCACCTTGTCGCACGCAGCAATCCCTTGCAGGTGCTGGATCGCGCCACTGATACCGACCGCCACGTAAACCCGCGCCGTGACCCACGTACCACTGGCGCCCACCTGCCGCTCACGGCCCATAAAACCGTCGTCCACCGCCACACGCGAGGCGCCTTCTGTTGCGCCCAACGCGAGCGCCGCCCTGTGGAAAAGCCCCCAGTCTTTCACCCCGTTGCCGCCGCTGAGGATAAAAGGCGCTTCGGCCATCACAATCGCGGACGGGTCGACCTCGACAGCGCCCATGTCTTCAATCCGCGCCAGGCACACGGTAACGGCTGTGGATAACTCAACCGCTTGCACCTCATGCCGGGTTTCGCTCACAGGCTCGGCGCATTCGGCAGCGGCCAGAATCAGCCGGGGAAGGGCTTGCTCCACGTCGTGCAAGCCCGCACCCGCGCGCCCGATGCAGCGACCCTCGCGGATTTGCCACACCCGCGTGGCAGGCCGCTCGCCGACACGGGCGGCAAAACGCCGACCGCGCTCGGCACCCGCGTCCCGGCTGTCGGGGAACAACCAATGGCGCGGAGCAAATTGGTTATCCACAGCCCGTAGGGCCAGCATCTGGCGCTCCGGTGCATAACCGTGGTTGTCGAGCACCAACACGCGGTCAACCCCCGCCGTACTCAGCGTCGTGTCTTTGTGTTCACCCAACACCACCGCCAACACCGCGCCCTCGCTGCCTGCCAACTGGTGCGCCAACCCGAGCACATCACGGTCATGGCTGCTCAAACGACCGCCCACCATGTCCGGCACCACAGCGATGTAGAACGCAGGCGACGCCACCTGATGCAGCGGCAATTGCACCTCAGCGCGGGCTGTGCGCCCACGGGCGCCCCCTTGCTGCGCACCGCTGCGATCAATGCGTTTAAGGCCATTGGGGCCAATGAAACCGACACCGTGCACGTTTTTGCGCAGGACACCGCTCGGCCCCATCCAACGCTGCAAAACGGGCTGCGAAGCACCATGCAGTGGGTGCAGGCGGTTGCGGGCAATCCACTCGGCACGCGGATCGCGGCGGATCAAGTCACTCATGCGATCACCTCAGGCGCTGCTCTTTTCAACGGTTTGAGACGGTTGGGTGCGTCAATCAAGGCATCCGCCACCAGCTCCGCGAGGTCTTTGACCAACGGCCGGGGTTCAACCACACCTTCAAGCATGGCGGTGCATTGCGGGCATCCGACAGCCACCCGCTCAGCGCCGGTTTCGCGGATGTCAGCCATGCGCATATCAGGGATACGTTGCTTGCCGGGAATGTCGGTAATCGGCGCACCGCCACCGCCACCGCAACAACGGGAGCGCAACCCCGAGCGCTGCATCTCGATGACCTCAAGCCCCAGGGCGCGCAGCACCGACCGCGGCGCTTCATATTCGCCGTTGTAACGGCCCAGATAACACGGGTCGTGGTAGGTGACGCGGCCCCCGCTATCGGGCGCGAGGGTGAGTAATCCGGCCTCAATCAACTCGGCCATACAGGTGCTGTGATGCTGCACCCGGTAGTCACCACCAAAGGCTGGGTATTCGTTTTTCAACACATGCAAGCTGTGCGGGTCGCAGGTGACGATGCGTGTAAAGGTGTACTGCGCCAGCGTCTGAATGTTGCGCCTGGCCAGGGCCTGGAACGTTGCTTCATCACCCAGGCGTCGGGCCACATCGCCCGTGTCGCGCTCCTCCAGCCCCAACACGGCAAAATCGACCCCGGCCGCTTGCAGCACTTTGACAAAGGCGCGCAGGGTGCGTTGGTTGCGCATATCGAACGCGCCATCGCCGACCCAAAACAACACGTCCACCGACGGCTTGTCGCGCATCAGGTCCAGGTTCAGGTCGGCCGCCCAGTGCATGCGTCCACCGGGGGCGAAACCGCCGGGGTTGTCGGTGGCGATCAGGTTGTCCAGCACCTGCGCGCCGGTGTTGGGCGTCGCGCCTTTTTCCAACGTGAGGAAGCGGCGCATGTCGACGATGGCGTCAACGTGTTCAATCATCATCGGGCATTCTTCGACACAGGCACGGCAGGTGGTACAGGCCCATAACGTATCAGCGTCAACCAGGCCATTGACGATGGGTTGATGCGCGTTGCCGCCATGTGCGCCAAGCGGTTTGCCGGGGTAAGGGCTGCCAGCGAAGTGCGCATCGGTACCGCCTGCAAGCCCGACCACCATGTCCTGAATCAGTTTTTTCGGGTTTAACGGCTGGCCCGCCGCAAAGGCCGGGCACGCGGCTTCGCACTTGCCGCATTGCACGCAGGCGTCAAAGCCCAGCAGTTGGTTCCAGGTGAAGTCTTTGGGTTTTTCTACCCCCAGTGGCGCGCTGCGATCGCTCAGGTCCAGCGCTTTCAGACCGGTGCAACGCCCGCCGCCAAAGCGTTCGGGGCGGCGGTGCCAGGCCAGATGCAGCGCCCCTGCAAAGGCATGTTTCATGGGGCCGCCCCACGTCATGCCGAAAAACAACTCAGCCACCCCCCAGGCCACGCCAACGCTTAACAGCGTGGCCAGCAGCCAGCCGCCAGTACCTTGCGGTAGCAGGCCTGCCACGGGCAGGGTCAGCATGAAAAAACTGGCGGCAAACACCAACAGGCTTTTGGGCAGGCGCATCCACGGGCCTTTTGACAGGCGACTGGGCGGGTTCACACGGCGCATGAACACACACACGGCGCCGATAAACATCAGCAGCGTGGCGCACAGCAAGGCATAGCCAAGGAGGCGCTGATGCACCCCCAGCCCGTGAACCAGAATCGCCAACAGCGCGGCCAGGACAAAGCCGCCAGCGGTAGCGACATGGGTGTTGGCCATGTATTTATCGCGCGCGACGACGTGGTGCAGGTCGACCATGTAGCGGCGGGGCATGGCCAGCAGGCCGCCGAGCAGGTCAACCTTGGCAGGGCGGCCCTGGCGCCACAGGCGCAGGCGGCGAATGGCGCCGATGAAGGCCAGCCCCAGCGCGGCGAAGATCAGGACGGGAAGCAGAACGTTCAGCATGGATGGCTCCCGGCAACAATGGTTATGTGTGACCTCAAAAGTCCTTGCACAGCCGCAGCGCGTCATAGATCGCCGCGTGCACGTTGCGTTGCGCCACACAGTCACCGATGCGGAACAATAAATACCCATCCCCCGCCCCACTCAGGCATGGCTGTGGCTGGATCGCGAACAACGCTTCAACGTCGATCTGCCCTTTGTTGCGCGAGTCAGGCTTGAGCGCGTAATACAAGGCTTCGTCCGGGCGCACGCCGTTTTCCACCACCACCTGGTCCACCACGCGTTCTTCCTTGGCCCCAGTGTATTCGTTCTCCAACACCGCAATCAGCTTGTCGCCCTCGCGGTAGACCTTCTCCAGCATCATGTCGCCGGTCATGATCACGTCTTTGGGGTACAGGCTGCGGTAGTACGTGGGGAAAGACGTGCCGCCAATTGCCACGCCCGGCTTGGTGTCGTCGGTGACAATTTCGACCTGCGCGCCTTTGTCGGCCATGAAGTCCGCCACCGACATGCCGGTAAACTCGCAAATGGTGTCGTACACCAGCACGTTTTTACCGGGCGCAACCTTGCCGTCGAGCACGTCCCAACTGCTGACCACCAACCCCTGCGCTGCGCCCCAGTGTTCGTTCTGTTCGATATAGGCATGCCCGCCCACTGCCAGCACCACGATGTCAGGCCGCAAGTCGAGAATCGTGGCCGTATCGGCCGCCACGCCCACACGTAAATCAACCTTCAGGCGCGCCAGCTCCAACTGAAACCAGCGGGTGATACCGGCCATCTGGTCACGCTGCGGGGCTTTGGCTGCCAGGCTGATTTGCCCGCCAATGGCCTCACGCTTCTCGAACAGGGTCACGTCATGCCCGCGCTCGGCCGCCACTCGCGCCGCTTCCATGCCTGCCGGGCCTGCGCCCACGACCACCACTTTGCGCGTTGGCCCAATGGACTTCTGAATCAGGTGCGGCACCCCCATGTATTCGCGCGAGGTGGCAGCGTTTTGGATGCACAACACGTCCAGCCCCTGATATTGACGGTCGATGCAGTAATTGGCGCCCACGCATTGTTTGATCTGATCGACCTGGCCCATTTTGATTTTCGCGATCAAATGCGGGTCGGCAATGTGCGCGCGGGTCATGCCCACCATGTCCACGTACCCGCCCTCAAGAATGCGCGTGGCTTGCGTCGGGTCTTTGATGTTTTGCGCGTGCAACACCGGCGCCTTGACCACTTCTTTAATACCGGCTGCCAAGTGCAGAAACGGCTCCGGCGGGTAGCTCATGTTCGGGATCACGTTGGCCAGTGTGTTATGCGTGTCGCACCCCGAGCCAACCACGCCAATGAAGTCGAGCATGCCGGTGTCGTCGTAGTACTTGGCAATCTGCTTCATGTCTTCGTGGCTCAAGCCATCGGGGTGAAATTCGTCACCACACAGGCGAATGCCCACGCAGAAGTCCGGGCCGACCTGCGCGCGCACCGCTTTAAGCACTTCGAGGCCAAAACGCATGCGGTTTTCAAAACTGCCGCCCCACTCATCCGTGCGCTTGTTAACCCGTGGGCTCCAGAACTGGTCGATCATGTGCTGATGCACTGCCGACAGTTCCACCCCGTCCAGCCCCCCCGCCTTGGCCCGGCCTGCGGCACTGGCGTAGTTGCCGATGATGCGCCAGATCTCTTCAGGCTCGATGGTTTTGCAGGTGGCGCGGTGCACCGGCTCGCGTACGCCCGAGGGCGACATCAAGGTGGGCCAGTTGAACCCGTCCCAACGTGAGCGACGCCCCATGTGGGTAATTTGGATCATGATTTTGGCGCCGTGCTTGTGCATCGCATCGGCCAGGTTCTGAAAGTGCGGGATGATGCGGTCGGTGCTGAGGTTGACCGAACTCCACCACTCTTGCGGGCTGTCGATGGCCACCACTGATGAGCCGCCACAGATGGCCAGGCCAATGCCGCCTTTGGCCTTTTCTTCGTAATACCGCACGTAGCGCTCGGTGGTCATGCCACCGTCGGTGGCGTACACCTCGGCGTGGGCCGTGCTGAGCACACGGTTGCGGATGGTCAACTTGCCGATTTGAATCGGCTCAAACATCGCTTCGAACGCCATATCCCGCTCCTCGTTTTACAACGGCTTGACGCTAAACAGGCCGTGCTCGTGGCCCTCTTCCGATGCGCTGTACACCTGCTGCGCCACGGTGCGGATTTGACTGCCGCGCGCGCTCAAAATCTGATCGATGGCCCCCGCGAACCAGCCAGTGAACATGTAGTCGACCTTGCGCCCGACCTTGCCGTACACGTAGACAAAACAGGAGTGTTCGAGCTTGACCGTGGCCGTACCGGCGTCCAGGTCAATGTCCTGAATGTGAAACAGGCCCCAGCCACGTTGCGACAGGCGTTTCATGTAGTGCTCAAACACCGCGCCCCCTTCAAGACCGTGGCACTCGGCTTCTTTTTCGCACCAGTGCCAGGCCGATTTGTAGCCCGCTTTGTAGAGGATGTCGGCGTAGGCCTGCGCGCCGATTACGGCTTCAATGCCCATGTGGTTATTAACGAAAAAATGCCGCGGCACATACAGCATCGGCAACGCGTCAGAGGTCCAGACGCCGGTTTCACTGTCGACTTCGATGGGCAATTGCGGGGCGATTTTTGCCATTGGGCATACCTCTAAAAAATAAGTCACTGCGTAGTCGCTGCCGAAGGCTGCGAAGGTCTGAGAAACGCTCGCTTGCTCGAAGGCCATCCGATCCCTGTCGCAGCCTTCGCCAGCGACTACAAGCTCAATGCTGCGGGCCGTGCCGCTACTCGCCCCACACCTCTTTGAGCACGTTGACCCAGTTTTCACCCATGATTTTGCGCACCACGCGTTCGCTGTGGCCGCGTTTGAGCAGCGTTTCAGTGAGGTTGGGGAACTCACCCACGGTGCGAATGCCCAGCGGGTTGATGATCGTGCCGAAACGGGTCAGACGCCGGGCATAGCCTTTGTCGTGGGTCAGCATGTCGAAAAACGCCTGATCGTGGCCCTGGGTGAAGTCGGTGCCAATGCCGATGGCGTCTTCGCCCACCAGGTTCATGGTGTATTCGATGGCCTCGGCGTAGTCGTCAATGGTGGCGTCAATGCCTTTGGCCAGAAACGGCGCGAACATGGTCACGCCCACAAAACCGCCATGCTCGGCGATGAATCTAAGCTCGGCGTCGGATTTATTGCGCGGGTGCTCTTTGAGGCCCGAGGGCAAACAGTGCGAATAACAGACCGGTTTTTTCGACGTCAAAATGACTTCTTCGGAGGTTTTAGCGCCTACGTGCGACAGGTCGCACATGATCCCCACACGGTTCATTTCAGCCACTACTTCGTGGCCAAACCCCGACAACCCGCCATCACGCTCGTAACAGCCGGTGCCCACCAGGTTTTGCGTGTTGTAGCACAGCTGCACCACCCCCACGCCAAGCTGCTTGAAGATGTCGATGTAGCCCAACTGGTCCTCGAATGCATGGGCATTTTGAAAGCCCAGGATGATCCCCGTCTTGCCCTGCTCCTTGGCGCGGCGAATGTCTGCCGTGGTCTTGACCGGGAGCACCAGGTCACTGTTTTCACGCATCAGGGTTTGGCTGGCGACGATGTTATTGATGGTGGCCTGGAACCCCTCCCACACCGACACTGTGCAGTTGGCCGCCGTGAGGCCGCCCTTGCGCATGTCTTCGAACAGTTCACGGTTCCATTTGGCAATGATCAGCCCGTCGATAACGATGCTGTCGGCGTGCAACTCGGCTGGGCTCATCAGGCGTCCCCTTATGGCGAATGCTGCGCCGAATCGTCTGCCGGCGCTTTGGGCCAGCATAGGCTTGGGGTTAAAAGCAGCCGGGTGCAAAAGCGACAGCGCGATTGCAGAAAGCGTCAAGCACGGTCAAAGCGCTCAGCAGGTAGGAAATTGGCCGATGTTGCGTGGCTTTTGATGCACGCTTAAGCCAGAATCCGTCCCAACTCTGGATTAGGAAGCCGCAATGAAATCGATTCTCCTGGCCTTGGCGTTGATCACAAGCGGCGCATACGCGGCCGATGATGCCGACTTCAACCCGTGTGATGCCGTCGAAAACGACCAGCAAACCCTCGCGTGTTCGGTGTACAGCCGCAACGCTGCCGAGCAGTTGTTGACTGAAAACTACGAAGCCTTGCAAGCGCGCATGACCTCGCTGTACGGCAGCAACGCGACCCAGCTCAACAACATCACCAGCAAAATCAAAACCGCCCAGTCGCTGTGGTTGCACCAGCGGGATGCCGATTGCTCGGTGGTGGTCTTCCCGGCCACGGCGGGGACAGAGGCGTTCAACATTGCGCAAAACGACTGCATTGCTGCCGTGAGCGATGACCGGTCGGAGTTTTTAGAGTCGATCGGGCAGCAATAAGGTTCGCAGGCGCACTTCATTTACGCAGCATCAGCGCACTAATGACGGATTGGGGATTTATGACTATTTGCGGTATCGACATTAAAGGCAGCGAAGCCATCTTCGCCTTGGCCCGTCAAGGCCAGGCCGGCCTTGAGCACGTCACCATCAGCACCAAAAAAATCGCCCTCGACGACGATGAAGACGCCGCGAACGTCAAAGCCTTCGCCGCTCAGGTGGCAGCATTTGTCGCGGCCAATGGCATCACTCGCATCGCCATTAAAAAGCGCAGCAAAAAAGGCGAGTTCGCCGGTGGCCCCACCACCTTCAAGATCGAGGGCATCCTGCAACTGCTCGATGAATGCGAGGTGCAGTTGCTGTCACCGCAAACCCTGACTGCGCAATTCAAGAAACATGCATTCGAGCTGCCGGCGTCGTTGAACAAGTATCAACATGACGCTTATAAAGCCGCGTGTGCGGCCTTGCTAAAGAAGGGCTGAATGTGCCGAGGGCAATGCGCACGCCTGGCGCTCGAACGCTGGGGGAATAGTCAGGTCTTGTTCAAAGAACGCCTGCACGCTGTCGATGCTCACCGGGTGAGGATCAATCAACACAACATTCTGGCTGGAGCCAATAAAGACCACCGCATCGGCAGAAGGAATGTTGGCGCACAGATGCCGGTTATTAAAGTCCAGAATATGCGCCAATTTGTACGCGACTTCTGGCAAGCGCTCGTCACTCAGACGAGTGCCTCCCCACCCCCAATAAAACCCCATGACCAAAATCGAAAAAATAAAAAAGACTGCCGAACTCACCAAAGGCCCGGTCGGGATATCTCCTTTGGCGAACGCCTTGAGCCACACCGCGATGATGAGGACGTGGACCAACGCCAGCAAACCAATCAAGAAAACGAACGGAGACAGGTATTTGAAAAATATAAACCCGGTCATGAACGTCAAACTCAGCGGTAATGCGGTTGAATCAACCCCGAAAACGCCATTGATAACCCCGGCGGCCTTGCCTGTAGAAAAAACCAGCAACGCTGAGGCACCGATAGACACTATGAGTTTGGTGAAGCCATACCCCCACAGCACTTTGAAAAAGGCCATTCGCTCGATCTGAATCATTAGAAAAATGAATGCCAGCAGGGTGCCCGTCAATTTGAAAGAAAAGCGTTTTTTATCCAGCCAAGCCCAGCCGCTGGCCTCTTGATTACCGAGAACAATCAGGGCTAAAGCAGCAACCCCCAATAGAACCAGCGCCCGCCAAAACTCCACCTCTTTTTCCTCTACCTCATCCCGTGTCTTGTTCTTGGCGCCTCGCAGGTGCTCGACGATTTCAAGGACATAGGCTTTAAGGGTTTTTTGCATGACGGCAGAATCTTTCTCAGCGCCGCTGGCTAGCTCTTCATACAACGCCTCGACATGCTCCTTGGTATCGCCCGGTTTTTTGAACTGGTACTTGCGCTCGTGGCCTGATTTTTCTGAGAACACACTAATATCCTTATTTGGCGGACCCGATGTTTAGCATCCATCGACACATCACCGCTAGCCACCGCCGTGTAGGCGCGAGCTGGACTGCGGTGGCTTTATACGAGGGTCGGATGCTACAGGTGCCTGCACGCGAACAGGCTCGCGCCCACACAATCGTGCCGAGTCACACCCTCACGCTGGCAAACGTTGACTCGTTGCGTGCCTGGTTCAACGCTGACATCGGCCCCGCAAGCGGACTTAACAGCACTGATTGCGCGATTGGCGCCAGGCGGGTGTGTTGCGCAGTGTTGGAACCCACGCGCTCGTCGCGTGGCGGTATGCCGAAATACTCGCGGTAGCATTTTGAGAAGTGGGGGGTGGACACGAACCCGCACACCGCCGCCACTTCTATAATCGACATCGGCGTTTGCTTGAGCAGTTGCCGCGCTCGCACCAGCCGCAGCTTGAGGTAGTAGCGCGACGGCGAACAGTGCAGGTATTTCTGGAACAGCCGCTCCAGCTGACGGCGCGACACGGTGACGTACACCGCCAGCTCATCGAGGTCGATGGGTTCCTCGAGGTTGGCCTCCATCAGCGCCACGATTTCCTGCAACTTGGGCTGGTTGGTGCCGAGCATGTGCTTAAGCGGCACGCGCTGATGGTCTTGCTCGTTACGAATGCGCTCATACACAAACATTTCTGAAATGGCTGCCGACAACTCGCGGCCATGATCGCGGCTGATCAGGTGCAGCATCATGTCCAGCGGGGCTGTGCCGCCCGAGCTGGTGAAGCGGCAGCGATCAAGGGTGAATAAACGCGTGCTCATCGACACCCGCGGAAAGGCTTCCTGCATCGACGCCAGGCACTCCCAGTGCACGCTGCAATCAAAGCCGTCGAGCAAACCTGCGTATGCCAGCGCCCAACTGCCGGTGCATACCGCGCCCAAACGCCGGGATTGGCGCGCCTGCGTTTGCAGCCACGACACATGCTCGCGGGTGACGGTGCGTTGAATGCCGATGCCGCCACACACCATCACCATGTCCAGCGCCGGGGCCTTATGCATGCTGGCGTCGGGGGTCACTTGCAAGCCGTCACTGGCCCACACCTGGCTGCCATCTGCACTGAGGGTGCTCCAGCGGTACAACTCGCGGCCGGACAATTGATTGGCCATGCGCAAGGGTTCTATCGCGGAAGCCAGGGAAATGAGCGTGAAATTATCCAGCAGCAAAAAGCCGATGGATTGAGGCGCACGGTTCTGGGGTTGGGCCCCGGAGTTGAACGACGTCATCGCGGTATCTCCTCATACAATGCTGAGAATGGCCCAGGCGCAGGCTCTTGTTATTGCCCGCTTGGCTGGGGGCTTTAAGATCACAACGCAAATGCCATGCCCAAACTTGAATGGCCATTCAATAAATCCTGAAAACGACGTCGCAAAGTGTCTGGGCGGGTCATGGCAAAACCCTGTTCAAAGACCCTTTAAACAGGCCGTTGGCGAGTCGCCAGGCACTGTTGAGCAAATAGGTAGCACTTGTGGGAAGCGTGTAGGAGCGAAGGCAAGATGAAGTGTCACGAAAGGCACAAATGCGCCAAACAGGGTCGGCGTGCGCTTAAAAAGTGCTGGGGTTAAAGACGGTTCAGACCCATCAAAAACCGGCTATCGACCCAGAAAATCTCCAGATACGACCTCTCCGGCATCAGATACGACCCTCCCTGTACTGGATGCGACGCCCCCTGTAGGCGTTTGATTTTGACTGTTACATGATCGGTCTCGACTCGATTGCAAGATGCTCGGTCAGCCCGTCGGCCCGGCATCGTCCAACCGCCACTGATACGTACGGTTTTACCCGCCAAAACCGCCCACCGAACTCCAGGAGTCGCCCCATGAGACATTCCCGATCAGTGTTGTTGGCTGCCCTGCTGAGTCTGCCGGTCATCACCCAGGCAGCCGAACCCGCGCAATGCGCCACGGTTAATTTTTCGGATGTCGGCTGGACCGACATCACCGTGACCACCGCCGTGGCCAGCACCCTGCTGGACGCCCTGGGTTACAAAACCAAAACCACGATGATTTCCGTACCGGTCACCTACAAGTCGCTGGCCGATGGCAAGAACATGGACGTGTTTCTGGGCAACTGGATGCCGACCATGGAAAACGACATCAAGCCTTACCGTGACGCTGGCACCGTCGACACCGTGCGCGCGAATCTGGAGAACGCCAAATACACCCTCGCCGTGCCCGAAGCCCTCTATAACAAGGGTTTGAAAGACTTTGCCGACCTGCCCAAATTCAAACAGGAACTGGACGGCAAAATCTACGGCATTGAGCCGGGCAACGATGGCAATCGCATGATCCAGACCATGATCGACAAGAACGCATTCGGCTTGAAAGACGCGGGCTTCAAAGTGGTGGAGTCCAGTGAGGCCGGGATGCTGTCGCAAGTGGAGCGCGCCCAGCGGCGTGGCACTGACGTGGTGTTTCTGGGCTGGGAGCCACACCCGATGAACACGCGTTTCAAGATGAAATACCTCACTGGCGGCGATGACTTCTTTGGTCCCAACTACGGGCAAGCCACCATCTACACCAACACCCGCAAAGGCTACGTCGAGCAATGCAGCAACGTGGGCCAGCTCCTGAAAAACCTGGTGTTCAGCCTGGACATGGAAAGCAGCCTGATGGGCGAGGTGCTGGACAAAAAAATCAAACCCGACGTTGCGGCCAAAGCCTGGCTTAAACAACACCCGCAGGTACTCGACACATGGCTGGCTGGCGTGACGACGATTGACGGCAAACCGGGTCTGGAGGCCGTGAAAGCCAGCCTCGCGCAGTAATTGCGGGCGCCGTACGGCCCCCCCCGTGCGGCTCCGTTTCACTCCCCCTGCATGCGGATGTTCACTACCATGCTGATCGATCAAAAAATCCCTTTAGGCCAGTACATTGCAGGCTTCGTTGAATGGCTGACGCAACACGGCGCCAGCACGTTCGATGCCATTGCAATGACGCTGGAAACGATGATCCACGGCGTGACGTTTGCGCTGACCTGGTTCAACCCCTTTGTGTTTATCGGCTTGATCGCCCTGCTCGCCCACGCCATTCAACGCAAATGGGGGCTGACGGTGTTTGTGGCGTTTTCTTTTCTGCTGATTTTGAACCTGGGTTATTGGCAAGAAACCATGGAGACCCTGGCTCAGGTGCTGTTTGCCACCTTTGTGTGCGTGATCATTGGCGTGCCGCTGGGGATACTCGCGGCGCACAAACCGATGTTCTACACCTTCATGCGCCCGGTGCTGGACCTGATGCAGACCGTGCCAACCTTCGTTTACCTGATCCCCACCTTGACCCTGTTCGGGCTGGGGGTGGTACCGGGGCTTATTTCAACCGTAGTGTTCGCCATTGCGGCGCCCATTCGTCTGACGTATTTGGGCATCCGTGACGTACCGCACGAGCTGCTCGACGCAGGCAAAGCCTTTGGCTGCTCGCGGCGTCAGTTGCTCACGCGCATCGAACTGCCCCACGCCATGCCCAGCATCGCGGCGGGCATCACGCAGTGCATCATGTTGTCGTTGTCGATGGTGGTGATCGCCGCTCTGGTCGGCGCCGATGGCTTGGGCAAACCGGTGGTCAACGCGCTCAACACCGCCGACATCGCCCTGGGCTTTGAAGCCGGGCTGGCGATTGTGTTGTTGGCCATCATGCTCGACCGGATCTGCAAGCAGCCGGACGCCAAGAAAGGAGCTGACGCATGAGCATTATCCGTTTCGATAACGTCGACGTGATTTTTGCCAAAGACCCGCGCGCGGCCCTTGCCCTGTTGGACCAAGGCATGAGCCGCGATCAGATCCTGAAAAAAACCGGGCAGATTGTGGGCGTTGAAAAGGCCAGCCTGGACATCGACAAAGGCGAAATCTGCGTATTGATGGGGTTGTCCGGCTCGGGCAAGTCCAGTTTGCTGCGCTGCATCAACGGCCTGAACACGGTGAGCCGTGGCCATCTGTACGTGGAGCATGAAGGCAAGCAGATCGACATCGCTGCGTGCACGGCGGCCGAGCTGAAAATGATGCGCACCCGGCGCATCGCTATGGTGTTTCAAAAATTCGCCTTGATGCCGTGGCTGACCGTGCGCGAAAACATCAGCTTCGGCCTCGAGATGCAGGGCCGCCCCGAAAAGGAGCGGCGTACGCTGGTGGACGAAAAACTGGAACTGGTGGGGCTGACCCAATGGCGCAACAAAAAGCCCGATGAGCTGAGCGGTGGCATGCAGCAGCGTGTTGGGCTGGCGCGGGCATTGGCGATGGACGCCGATATTTTGCTGATGGATGAACCGTTCTCGGCCCTCGACCCGCTGATCCGTCAGGGCTTGCAAGACGAACTGCTGGCGCTGCAACGCAAGCTGAACAAGACCATTGTGTTCGTCAGCCATGACCTGGATGAAGCGCTGAAACTGGGCAGCCGCATCGCGATCATGAAGGACGGGCGCATTGTTCAATACAGCAAGCCGGAAGACATCGTGCTCAACCCGGCCGATGACTATGTGCGCACCTTCGTCGCGCACACCAACCCGCTGAACGTGCTGTGCGGGCGCAGCCTGATGCGTCCGTTAGGCAACTGCAAACGGGTGAGTGGTTCGGTGTGCATTGATCCTGGGGATGACTCCTGGATTGATCTGGCAGAAGGCAACACCGTGCACGCGGCACAACAGACTGACTTGCAGAGCTGGACGCCGGGGCAAGCGGTAGAAAGCCTGGGCCGCAGGCCTACGTTGGTGGATGCAGGGATCGGGATGCGCGATGCCTTGCAGATTCGCTACCAGACCGGCAACAAACTGGTGCTGCACGACAATCAGCAGGTGGTAGGCATTTTGGGAGATACAGAGCTGTATCACGCGTTATTGGGCAAAAATCTGGGTTGAAGCTGTGGCTGACGGGGCACGAAAGCTGCGGTTGAGGGCGCGGCCCCGTAGACCTGCCCCCCTGATTCACGACGGCTATGCCGTCGATCGCAGTCCTCGCTCCTCGTCAGCGACATGAGCAGGGCTTGCATCACCCTGCTCTGAGCGTGCCTCAGCTATAAACCCGGCCAAGGAGTTGGCGATGGCTTTCAAACTGATCGAGCACGTCACGGGTGATTTGCTCATCCGTGAAGCCCATCAAGTCGTACTCTTGGCTGCCGTTGTGCAAGTACACTTCGGCACGGTAGTAACGACTGCGCACTTCTTCATCCGTCGCGGCGTCTTGCGTCGACTCGCTTGGCGCGGCCAGGTAACCGTCCAGGCTGACTTCGTAAACGAACGGGTTGCCCTCGTCCATTTCCACCCGCACACCCATGCAACGTTTGGCCTTGCCCAGCAGGGTCTGCACGCTCATGCCCTGGCTGCGCAGTTGCACGGCCGCTTCTTCCAGTGCAGGTGTGACGTGTTTGTCCATGAAGCGCTGCACCACCGCCTGGGTCGGTTGCAACTCCTGGGCGGTCAAACGCTCGCTGAAGAAACCACGACGACCACGCGCCGCCAACTCCGCTTGCTCCAGCTCCATTTGGGTGTCCTGACGCATTGCTTTGTGCAGGCCAAACATAAACAGAACCAGCACCACCGAGAACGGCAGCCCCGCCAACACCACCATGGTTTGCATCGCCGCAAAGTTACCGGCAAACAGCAGACCAATGGTCACCAGCGTGATCACGACCGACCAGAAGATACGCAACCAGTGCGGGGCATCTTCGTCCACATCACCGCCTTTGCACGACAGGTTGGCCATCATCACCGCGCCAGAATCCGCAGGGGTCAGGAACAACACAAAACCGACAAAGATCGACACGCCAATCACGATTTTCGACGCCGGGTAATGCTCAAGCAGTTGGTAGATCGCCATCGACGGCTGTTCCAGCGCCGTCTTGCCCAGTTCTACCGCACCGTGGTTAACCACCAGATCCAGTGCCGAGTTACCGAAGATCGACAACCAGGCCAAGGTAAAGCCCAGCGGGATCAGCAACACCCCAGCCACCAGCTCACGCACGGTACGGCCACGGGAAATACGCGCAATGAACATGCCTACGAATGGGGCCCAGGAAATCCACCACGCCCAGTAGAACAGGGTCCACAGGCCCAACCAGCCTTCGGTTTTTTTGGTGTCGCCTTCGTACACGTACAGGTCGAAGGTTTTCATGACGATACCGTTGAGGTAATCGCCGGTGTTCTGCACAAAGCCGTTGAGCAGGTGCAAGGTGGGGCCAAACAACAACACGAAAATCAGCAAGCCACTGAACAGCACGATGTTCAAGTTGGACAGGCGACGGATGCCGTTTTCAACGCCCGAAACGGCAGCGATGGTGGCCACGGTGCTCATCACGATGATGACGATCAGCAAATTGGTATTGCTGTGTTCCATACCGAACAGGTTTTCCAGCCCGGACGACACTTGCATCGAGCCAATCCCCAGGTTGGTCACCAGGCCGAGCAGGGTCACGAACATGCCGAAACCATCCACCGCATGGCCCGCAGCGCCTTTCACCCAACGCTCGCCCATCAAGGGGTACAACGCCGAACGCAGCGCCAGCGGCTGGTTATGACGGTAGGCAAAATAGGCCACGGCCAAACCGACCAGTGCGTAAATCGCCCAGCCGTGCAGGCCCCAATGCAGGAACGTCAGTTGCAGCGCCTGACGCGCGGCTTCATGGCTGCCCGACACGCCTTCTGGCGGGTTGAAGTAGTGGTCCAGCGGCTCGGACGCGCCGAAGTACAGCAACGAGATGCCGATACCCGACGAGAACAGCATCCCGGCCCACGCGCCATAGCTGAAGTCCGGGGTGTCTTGCTTGGTCCCCAGTTTCAGTTTGCCGTACGAAGAAAACGCCAGACCGACCACAAAGATCAGGTAAGCGGCAATCACCACCATGTAGTACCAGCCAAAGGAGCGCGACAGCCACTCTTGGGCAATGCCCAGCAGGCGGCCGGCTTCTTCTGGCGCGGCAATCAAAATGGCAGTCAACAACAAGATCAAGGCAGTGGAGGTGTAAAACACCCAACCGTTGACCGTCACCTTTTGCGGTGGGGTCTTTATAAGAGAAGCAGAACTCATTGCACGGATGCTCCAGGCAGCGCGAGAGAAGAACTTGATGCAAAGCAACACCCGACCAAACGCTTAGATAGCGACCAACGGTCGAGTGATATAAAGGCACCGCAAAAAAACTGGACCCGTTCATGTGCTCAGCCAACGCACCGTGTGCAGGCGTGAGCGTGGTCGCGATCGTCTCAACAGCACCGTGCCTGCTCGGCTACCGCGCGTATCGGTAAAGACCTTCGCGACCCCGTTCGCTCCTACAGACGTAAGGGATTCAGAAGAAATTACAGTGTCGTTTGGCGCCATTCATGCGTAGGGAAACGGCATCAATCGCGACGAATTGTCGCAGATAGTATTCTTTGTTGATTGAACGTTCAATCAAAACAAAATAGACTGGCCGCCGTTCAGTGATCTTTCCTGCACTGTCCGCCGGCCCAAGGAGATGAGCAAAAATGCCCAAGGTCGGTATGCAACCCATACGCCGTCAACAGTTGATCGAAGCCACATTGCAGGCCGTCGATCAGGTTGGCATGGCGGATGCCAGCATTGCGCTGATTGCCCGTTTGGCCGGTGTGTCGAACGGCATCATCAGCCACTATTTTCGAGACAAGAACGGTCTGATTGCCGCCACCATGCGGTACTTGATGAACGTCTTGATCGACAACGTCACCGAGCGCCGCCAAGCGCTGGACGACGACAGCCCGAGGGCGCACTTGCAGGTCATCGTTGAAGGCAACTTTGACGCCAGCCAAGTCAGTGGCCCGGCAATGAAAACCTGGCTCGCCTTCTGGGCTGCCAGCATGCACCAACCGTCGTTGCACAGATTGCAGCGGATCAACGATCACCGCCTGTATTCCAATCTGTGCTGCCAGTTTCGTCGTGTGTTGCCGCAGGCCGAAGCCCGCTCGGCAGCGCGCGGCCTGGCGGCCCTCATCGATGGACTATGGTTGCGTGGCGCCCTGTCGGGAGATGCTTTCGACACAGAACAGGCGCAACGCATCTGCTACGAATACATGGATCTACAACTGGCGAAACAGGTGAGTTAAGCCTCAATTAACGCTTAACCCCTGAACTGTCGTGAATCTGAGTTGCCCCAGTTAGATGGCATCCCGCTCCACGATCAACGCCAACCACTTATGCACTTGCGAGGATTTTATGGCCCGTTTCGAACTGCAAAAACTTTACATCGACGGCGGCTACACAGACGCCAGCAGCGATGCAACCTTCGATGCCATCAACCCGGCTAACGGCGAAGTCCTCGCACAAGTGCAACGTGCGACCAAGGAAGACGTTGAGCGCGCAGTTGTCAGCGCTGAAAAAGGCCAGAAAATCTGGGCTGCCATGACCTCCATGGAGCGCTCGCGCATCCTGCGCCGCGCGGTGGACATCCTGCGCGAGCGCAACGATGAACTGGCCGCGCTGGAAACCCTGGACACCGGCAAGTCGTACTCCGAAACCCGCTACGTTGACATCGTCACCGGTGCTGACGTGCTGGAGTACTACGCTGGCCTGGCGCCTGCGATTGAAGGCGAGCAAATCCCGCTGCGCGACACCTCGTTCGTCTACACCCGTCGCGAGCCGCTGGGCGTTGTGGCCGGTATCGGCGCGTGGAACTACCCGATCCAGATCGCCCTGTGGAAATCCGCACCGGCGCTGGCAGCGGGCAACGCAATGATCTTCAAGCCAAGCGAAGTCACCTCGCTGACCACCTTGAAACTGGCTGAAATCTTCACGGCTGCGGGCCTGCCAGACGGCGTGTTCAACGTACTGACCGGCAGCGGCCGTGAAGTCGGCACCTGGCTGACCGAACACCCGCGCATCGAAAAAATCTCGTTCACCGGCGGCACCGACACCGGCAAAAAAGTCACCGCCAGCGCCACCAGTTCTTCCTTGAAGGACGTGACGATGGAGTTGGGCGGCAAATCGCCACTGATCATTTTTGACGACGCCGACCTGGACCGCGCGGCTGACACCGCGATGATGGCCAACTTCTACAGCTCGGGCCAGGTGTGCACCAACGGCACCCGCGTGTTCGTGCCGACTGCACTCAAAGCCGCATTCGAAGCCAAGATTCTGGAGCGCGTTGCGCGCATCCGCATCGGCAACCCGGAAGACGAAAATACCAACTTCGGCCCGTTGGTCAGCTTTGCCCACATGGAAAGCGTGCTTGGCTACATTGCCAAGGGTAAAGAGCAAGGCGCCCGCGTACTGTGCGGCGGCGAACGCCTGACCGAAGGCGACCTGGCCAAAGGCGCATTCGTGGCACCGACCGTGTTCACCGATTGCACCGACGACATGACCATTGTTAAAGAAGAAATCTTCGGCCCGGTGATGAGCATCCTCACCTATGACACCGAAGAAGAAGTGATCCGCCGCGCCAATGACACCGAGTTCGGTCTGGCTGCGGGCCTGGTGACCAAAGACCTGAACCGCGCTCACCGCGTGATTCATCAATTGGAAGCGGGTATTTGCTGGATCAACGCCTGGGGCGAGTCCGACGCAAAAATGCCGGTGGGCGGCTACAAGCAGTCGGGCATTGGCCGTGAAAACGGTATCAGCTCGCTGGCTCAGTACACCCAGATCAAATCGGTACAGGTAGAGCTGGGCGATTACGTCTCGGTGTTCTAAACCTACCTGACAGCCGATTACTTGTCGTCGCTGCCGCAGGCTGCGAAGGGTTGCACAGCAAGCCTTCGCACCAGCCCTGGGCAGCGACTACAGCGTTCTTTATTTATACGAGGGTGCATTTTATGTCCCAAGAATTCGACTACATCATCATTGGTGCCGGTTCTGCCGGTAACACCCTGGCGACCCGTCTGACTGAAGACCAAGGCGTCACCGTGCTGCTGCTTGAAGCTGGCGGCCCGGACTACCGTTTCGACTTCCGCACGCAAATGCCTGCGGCACTGGCATTCCCGCTGCAAGGCCGCCGCTACAACTGGGCCTTCGAAACCGATCCAGAGCCACACATGGATAACCGCCGCATGGAATGTGGCCGTGGCAAAGGTCTGGGCGGCTCGTCCCTGATCAACGGCATGTGCTACATCCGCGGTAACGCAATGGATTACGACGGCTGGGCGAAAAACCCGGGCCTCGAAGACTGGACGTACCTGGACTGCCTGCCGTACTTCCGCAAGGCTGAAACCCGTGACATCGGCCCGAACGACTACCACGGTGGCGACGGTCCGGTCAGCGTGACCACGCCTAAAGCCGGGAACAACGTGCTGTTCCACGCCATGGTTGAAGCCGGTGTACAAGCGGGCTACCCGCGCACCGAAGACTTGAACGGCTACCAACAGGAAGGTTTCGGCCCGATGGACCGTACCGTGACGCCGAACGGCCGTCGCGCCAGCACCGCCCGCGGTTACCTGGACACGGCCAAGCAGCGTTCGACGTTGAAAATCGTCACCCACGCCTTGACCGACAAAATCCTGTTTGAAGGCAAGCGTGCCGTTGGCGTGTCCTACATGGTCGGCGACAGCGACACCCGCATTCAGGCCAAGGCCCGTAAAGAAGTGCTGCTGTGCAGCGGCGCCATCGGTTCGCCGACCGTGCTGCAACGCTCCGGCGTCGGCCCGGCCGAGTTGCTTAACAGCCTCGACATCCCGGTGGTTCATGACCTGCCAGGCGTGGGCCGGAACCTGCAAGACCACCTTGAGCTGTACCTGCAATACGCCTGCACCCAGCCGGTGTCGCTGTACCCGTCACTGTTGTGGTGGAACCAGCCGGCAATTGGCGCTGAGTGGATGTTCCTGGGCAAAGGCATTGGCGCGAGCAACCAGTTCGAAGCCGGTGGTTTTATCCGCACCCGCGAAGAGTTCGAGTGGCCAAACATTCAGTATCACTTCCTGCCGGTCGCGATTAACTACAACGGCAGCAACGGCGTGAAAGAACACGGCTTCCAGGCACACATGGGTTCCATGCGTTCGCCGAGCCGTGGCCGGATCAACGTGAAGTCCAAAGACCCGCGTGAATACCCAAGCATCTTGTTTAACTACATGGCCGCCGAGCAAGACTGGCAAGAGTTCCGTGACGGCATCCGCCTGACCCGTGAAATCATGCAGCAGCCTGCGCTGGACGCTTACCGTGGCCGTGAAATCAGCCCCGGTATCGACAAGCAGACGGACGAAGAGCTGGACACGTTTATCCGCGAACATGCCGAGACCGCGTTCCACCCCTCTTGCTCGTGCAAAATGGGCACCGACGAGATGGCCGTGGTAGACGGCGAAGGCCGTGTGCATGGCATGCAGGGTCTGCGTGTGGTCGATGCCTCGATCATGCCGCTGATCACCACCGGTAACCTGAACGCCCCAACGATCATGATCGCCGAGAAAATCGCCGACAAGATCCGTGGTCGCCAGCCGTTGCCGCGCAGCACCGCTGACTACTATGTGGCAGGTGATGCACCGGTACGCGGCAAGCCGCTGCGTGACGTGAGCCGTACCGCGCAGTAACAGCGATCAATAGGCAGTCGCTGCCGCAGGCTGCGAAGGGGGGGTTGTCCCCCCGTATTCTTGAACCCGCCACACCCCTCATCGCAGCCTTCGGCAGCGACTACGGGGTGGGTGTCGTTCATTGTTTCATCTTCCCCCCGCTTGCCCCGGCCTCAACGCAGGCCTAATCTAGTGCCTCGTTTCGCGCCTCACCCCCCCGCCCCACCCGACACGCCAGCACCTGCCTGGCCAAGAGGTTTTCTATGTTTGATGTTGTCTCTTCGAGCAAATGGCCAACCGGCTTCCTGATTAATCCAAACGCAGAACCTCTCGATCCAAAATGGCTGACCGAGTTCAGCAAGATCCCTGCCGCCGCTGTCAGCGACTGCCTGGGCCGCAACGTTGGCGGCCTGGGTCTCAAGTCGTTCCACGGCAACCGCCCGATGCTCGGCAGCGCACTGACCGTGCGCGTGCGTCCCGGCGACAACCTGATGATTCTCAAAGCCATGCAAATGGCCCGCCCCGGCGATGTGCTGGTGATCGACGGCAGCGCCGACCTGACCCGCGCTGTATTTGGCGGCATCATGCGCGCCATGGCCCTTAAAGCCGGCATCGTCGGCGTTGTGATCAACGGTGCCCTGCGCGACCTTGACGAGTGGCAAACAGGCGAGCTGCCGGCTTACGCCATCGGCGGCGTACACCGTGGCCCGAGCACAGACGGCGGCGGCGAAATCAACGTGCCGATCTCGTGCGCGGGCATGTTGGTCATGCCTGGCGACCTGATGATTGGCGATGGCGATGGCGTGGTTGCCGCATCACGCACTGAGCTGCCAGAGTTGCTGATCCGCTGCCACGATCTGTTGGCGCGTGAACAAGCGACCCTCAAGGCCATTGAAGAAGGCACGCTGGACCCGGACCGTTTTGACGCCATCCTGCGCGCCAAGGGTTGCCCGGTTTAAATCGCTGCCCTGAGTCCCCCTCACCCTGTCCCACGCCTGCGGGAGTAGGTTCGGGTGAGGGCGCTTTCGCTCTCAACCAGGAGGTCTGTGCATGTTTGATTTCTACCCTCAGCTCAAGCAGCGCTTCGACGCGCTGCGCACCCGGGCCGAGTTCTTTTCGTTACGTTATGTGCGCGAGTCCGGGCAATACCTGTCGGTACGCAAGCATGTCGCAGAACCGCCTTCTTTCAATCACGACCAAGGCGCAATGCTGACCGTGCGCATCAACGGTGTCGAGGCTTATGCCGCCACCAATGACCTGTCGCAAGCCGGTTTGCAAGCCGCGCTGGAACGGGCCGAAGCGCAGGCCAGCCTGATCGCCCCCCACACGCTGCTCGACCTGAGCCAAGAGCCGGTGTCGGGCGAACGCGCCGATTACTGTTCGCCCAACCTCGACCAACCTTTCCCCTCGCTCAGCGAGTGCTTTGAGCTGCTGAGCGCCGAATCTGCCGCCGTGCCCAACGATGAGCGGCTGGTGAGCTGGGATGTGGGCCTGGGCCTGAATCTCGTCGAACAGATTTACCTCAACAGCGCAGGCGCCGAGTTACGTCAGGCGCAGCGCTTTGTTTATCCGGGTATGTCAGTCACCGCGTACGACGGCCACGACAGCCAGACCCGTAGTTTGGGCCGCGACAATTTTGGCCAGCAAGGCGGTGCCGATGTCATCAGCCGCTGCGGGCTGATCGGCGCAGCCCCGCAAGTCGCCGACCAAGCCTTGCAATTACTGCTGGCGGCCAACGCACCTCAAGGCAAATGCGACCTGTTGCTGATGCCGGACCAGATGATTCTGCAAATCCACGAGTCCATCGGCCACCCGCTGGAACTGGACCGCATTCTGGGTGATGAGCGTAATTACGCGGGCACCAGCTTCGTTAAGACCAGCGACTTCGGGCACCTGCAATACGGTTCGAAATTGCTCAATGTGACGTTCGACCCTACCCTCCCTGAAGAGCTTGCCAGCTACAGCCATGACGATGACGGCACGCCCGCGCGTAAGGAATACCTGATCCGCGAAGGCTTGCTGTTGCGTCCATTGGGCGGTGCCTTGTCGCAATTTCGCTCCGGCCTCGAAGGCGTGGCCAACAGCCGGGCCTGTGGCTGGAATCGTCCGCCGATTGATCGCATGGCTAACCTCAACGTCGAGCCAGGCGAGCAATCGATGCAACAACTGATTGGCGGTATCGAAAGCGGCATCCTGATGGCGACCAACCGTTCGTGGTCGATTGATGATGCGCGCAATAAATTCCAGTTCGGCTGCGAATGGGGTCAATTGATCGAGAATGGCGAACTCAAGGGCGTGGTGAAAAACCCCAACTACCGGGGCATTTCCGAACAGTTTTGGCGCAGCCTGAGCGCCGTGGGCGACGCCAGCACCTTTAAAGTGCTGGGCACGCCGAACTGCGGCAAGGGCGAGCCCAACCAAGTGATTCGCGTGGGGCATGCCTCGCCCGCGTGTGTGTTCCGTGACATTGATGTGTTTGGAGGTGACGCCTGATGAGCACCCGACTGAGTCAGGCCGAGCAGTTCCAAGCGCTGGTTGCGTGGCTGCGCACAGCGATCAACAGCCCTGAGCAATTCACCGTGAGCTATGACGCTGAAGCCTCGCAGTTCATTCGTTTCAACAAGGGCCGGGTACGTCAGGCCGGGCAGGTACAGCAGGCGAGTCTGAGCCTGAAACTGATCCACGAAGGGCGTCACGCCGATGTCAGCATGACGCTTGCCGGGGCCACCGAAGAGGATCAACGCCGGTTGGCCAGCGCCTTGCAGCAACTGCGCGACACCCTGCCCTTGCTGGCGCCAGACCCCTATTTGCTGCTCAATCCGCAGCCGTGGCACAGCCATAATGTGCAAGACCCGCCGCTGCCCGACACGGCGCAGGTGCTGGCAGACATTCGCCGTGCCAGCGAGGGCGTCGACTTGGTGGGCTTTTATGCCTGTGGGCCGATCAGTGTGGGCTACGCCAGTTCTGAAGGTGCGTTTGGCTGGCATCAGGCCAACAGTTTCAACTTCGACTGGAGCCTGTTCCACAGCAACGGCCAAGCGGTAAAAGCCAGCTACGCGGGCGCCGACTGGAACAGCCAGCGCTTTGCCCACCGTATGCGGCAGGCCCGCGAGCAGCTTGCGTTTCTGGGGCACCCGGTGCAGGTGCTGGCACCCGGTGAATACCGCGCCTATCTGGCCCCGGCGGCCCTGGAAGAAGTCATGAGCATGCTGACCTGGGGCGGGTTCTCGGCGCAGGCGCTGGCCAGCAAATCCAGCCCGCTGCAAAAGCTCTACGCAGGCGACGCCCACTTAAGCCCGCTGGTGTCGCTGGATGAACACGTCAGCCAATCGTTAAGCCCTGCGTTTTCGGGTGAAGGCTACCCGCGTCAGGACTTGTCGCTGGTCAAACACGGCAAGGCCAATCAGCAACTGGTGGGTTCACGCAGTGCCGCCGAATACGGCCTTGAAGTCAACGGCGCGCCGTGGGGCGAGTCCCCGAGCGCACTGGCGATGGCGCCCGGTACGCTGGCGCAGGCCGACATTCTCAAGCAACTGGGCACCGGGCTGTACATCAGCAACCTGTGGTATTTGAACTACTCTGACCAACCGGCAGCCCGCCTGACCGGCATGACGCGTTTTGCGACGTTCTGGGTGGAAAACGGCGAGATCAAGGCGCCGGTCAATACTATGCGCTTTGATGACAGCGTCTACAGTTTGCTGGGTTCACAGCTAGAAGCACTGACCGTAGAGCGCGAGCTGCTGCTGTCGGCCAGCACCTATGACCAACGGCAAACGGCGTCGAATTTATTGCCGGGGGCACTGGTCAAAAAACTTACGCTGACGTTGTAACCGACCTGTAGTCGCTGCCGAAGGCTGCGAAGGTTGCTCGCTAAGGATCTCATCGCACCCTGCGGCAGCGACTACACAGAGTTTTGATCAGAAAAAGAGGTCCTATGCCCGCACGCCCGGTTCTGAGTCCTGAAACGCTGCGCTGGTTGCCGTGGGTGGTGGCCATCGCGTTTTTCATGCAGTCGCTCGACGGCACCATCCTCAACACCGCGCTGCCCGACATGGCCAGCGACCTGAAAGAAAACCCGCTGCGCATGCAAGGCGTGATCGTCGCCTACATGCTCACGGTCGCGCTGCTGATACCGGCTTCGGGCTGGATCGCTGACCGCTTCGGCACTAAAAAAATCTTCTTTACCGCCATTCTGTTGTTCAGCTTCGGATCGTTGCTGTGCGCGCTGTCAGGCACCCTCAACCAGTTGATCGGCGCCCGTATCATTCAGGGCCTTGGCGGTGCGCTGATGCTGCCCATCGGGCGGCTGGTGGTGCTCAAGGCCTACCCGCGCTCGGAGCTGGTACGCATCATGGGGTTTATCACCATCCCCGGCCTGCTCGGGCCGTTGATCGGTCCCACTATGGGCGGCTGGATGGTGCAGTACCTGAGCTGGCACTGGATCTTTTTGATCAACTTGCCCGTGGGCGCATTTGGCTGCTGGGCGGTGTGGCACTTCATCCCGGACCTGCGCGGCGATGAGCGCACACGATTCGACGGCCTGGGCTTTGTGCTGTTTGGCGCAGCGATGGTGTTTATCACCATTGCGATGGAAGGCTTGGGCGAGTTGCACATGCCGCACCTGCGGGTCATGTTGCTGCTGTTTGCGGGCATGGCGTGCCTGGCGGCGTACTGGCTGCGCGCCGGTAACATCGCCAACCCGCTGTTTTCGCCCAAGCTGTTCAAGACCAAAACGTTTGCCGTGGGCATCCTGGGTAATCTGTTCGCCCGCCTGGGCAGCGGCGCACTGCCTTTTTTGGTACCGCTGCTGCTGCAAGTGGCGCTGGGCTACTCACCGTCCCAGGCCGGGATGAGCATGCTGCCGCTGGCCGCCGCGGCCATGTTGGCCAAGTGGATTGCACGGCCGCTGATCGAGCGTCTGGGCTACCGCAAAGTGCTGACGATCAACACCTTTGCGCTGGGCATCATGCTGGCCAGCATGGGGCTGGTGACGGCGCACACGCCGTACCCGCTGCTGCTCGCAATGCTGGCCGTGCTCGGTGCGATCAACTCGCTGCAATTCACGGCGATGAACACCGTCACCCTGATCGACCTCGATGACGCCAGCGCCAGCAGCGGCAACAGTTTGCTGTCGGTGGTGGCGCAACTGTCGCTGAGCCTGGGCGTGGCCTGTGCGGGCGCCTTGCTTGGTGGGTTCACCGGGGATGGCGGCAGCGACGGGGTCGACACCGTGCTCGGCGCGTTCCAGCTGACCTTCCTCACAGTGGGCATCATGGCCATGTTGGCAGCGGCGATCTTCCTGCAACTGTCGCCTCAGGACGGGCGCAAACCCAAAGCCAACTCGGAGCATGAGCTGGAGCATTGATCCCGGCTGTAGGCGCCAGCGTGCTGGCGCCTACAGGTTCTGCACCGCAACTCGTCCAGAATCTTCAGGCAAAGGGCGCTGGGCTGTTACACTGCGCGACATTTTGTTTTGCAGGCCAGTCCCGTGACCACCATTGCCACCGCTTTTAACACTCTGCCTCTGTCCGCCGCCATGTTGGCTAACCTCGACTCACTCGGTTATGCCCAGATGACGCCGATTCAGGCGCAGAGCTTGCCGGTGATCCTCAAGGGTATGGACCTGATCGCTCAGGCCAAGACCGGCAGCGGCAAGACCGCCGCCTTCGGTATCGGCCTGTTGAACCCGATCAATCCGCGCTTCTTCGGCTGCCAGGCGCTGGTGATTTGCCCAACCCGCGAACTGGCTGACCAGGTGGCTAAAGAAATCCGCCGTCTGGCCCGCGCCGAAGACAACATCAAAGTGCTGACCCTGTGTGGCGGCGTGTCGTTCGGCCCGCAGATCGGCTCGCTGGAGCACGGCGCGCACATCATCGTTGGCACGCCAGGCCGCATTCAGCAGCACTTGCGCAAAGGCTCGCTGGTACTCGACGGTTTGAACACGCTGGTGCTCGACGAAGCTGACCGCATGCTGGACATGGGCTTTTACGACGCCATCGAAGACATCATTGTCAAAACCCCGGAACGTCGCCAGACCCTGCTGTTCTCGGCCACCTACCCGGCGGGCATCAAGCAGTTGTCGTCCAAGTTCATGCGTAACCCGCAGCAGGTCAAGGCCGAAGCCCTGCACACCGACAGCCAGATCGAGCAGCGTTTCTACGAGATCTCCCCTGAAGAGCGCATGAGCGCCGTGACCAAGGTGCTGGGCCATTTCCGTCCACAATCCTGCGTGGCGTTCTGCTTCACCAAGCAGCAGGTTCAGGAAACCGTAGATCACCTGACCTCCAAAGGTATTTCGGCCGTTGGCCTGCACGGCGATCTGGAACAGCGCGACCGTGATCAAGTCCTGGCGATGTTTGCCAACCGCTCTACCTCGGTACTGGTGGCCACTGACGTGGCAGCCCGTGGCCTGGACATCGACGCACTGGACATGGTGCTCAACGTTGAGTTGGCCCGCGACAGCGAGATCCACATTCACCGTGTAGGCCGTACCGGTCGTGCGGGTGAGAAAGGTATCGCCATCAGCCTGGTTGCCCCGTCTGAAGCGCACCGCGCCCAAGCCATCGAGCAACTGCAAAAAGCCCCGCTGAACTGGGAAAACCTGGACAGCCTGACCTCGCAGGGTGGCGCTCCGTTGCTGCCCTCCATGAGCACGCTGGTGATCGGTGCCGGTCGTAAAGACAAAGTGCGTCCGGGTGACATTTTGGGCGCACTGACTGGCGATGCCGGTATTCCGGGCGCTCAGGTGGGCAAGATTGCCATCTTCGACTTCCAGGCCTATGTCGCCGTCGACCGCACCATCGCCAAGCAAGCGGCACAGCGTTTGAGCGAAGGTAAAATCAAAGGCCGCGTGTTGCGCGTGCGCGTGTTGTAACACCGCTGTAACGGCTCCCTCACCCCAACCCTCTGCCTGAGGGAGAGGGGGCTGATCTGTACAGCATTCAAGATCACCTCAATCAAGCGCCCTCTGCCTTCGGGCGAGGGTTGGGGTGAGGGCCGCTTTTAATGAGGATTCAGTTTTGCGCTCTACCGACGTTGTAATTATTGGCGCTGGCGCCGCAGGTTTGATGTGCGCGCTGACCGCTGCCGGACGTGGGCGCAAGGTGATGCTGATTGACCACGCCAACAAGGCGGGCAAAAAAATCCTCATGTCCGGCGGTGGCCGCTGCAACTTCACCAATATGTACGCCGAACCCAACAACTTCCTGTCGCAGAACCCGCACTTCTGCAAGTCGGCACTGGCCCGTTACACCCAATGGGATTTCATCGCGATGGTGGCCAAACATGGCGTGCCGTATCACGAGAAAAAACTCGGCCAGCTGTTCTGCGATAACAAATCCAGCGACATCCTCGACATGCTCCTCGACGAGTGCAAACAGGCGGGCGTGAGCCTGCACCTGGACACCTCGGTGGAGCAGATCGAAAAAACCGACACCGGTTACAGCCTCAACACCACGCTGGGCCCGATCAACTGCCCGTCGTTGGTGATTGCCACCGGCGGGCTGTCGATTCCGACCCTCGGCGCGACCGGTTTCGGTTATCAAGTGGCCAAGCAATTGGGCCATACGCTGCTGCCAACCCGCGCCGGTCTGGTGCCGTTTACCATCACCGACCAGCTCAAAGAGCTGTGCACGGAGCTGTCGGGGACTTCGGTGGACTGCCTGGTGAGCTGCAATGATCAAAGCTTTCGCGAAAACATCCTGTTCACTCACCGGGGGCTGAGCGGGCCGGCGATCTTGCAGATTTCATCGTTCTGGCTCCCTGGTGACACGGTTGAGATCAACCTGCTGCCCGACGTCGACGCGCTGGACTGGCTGCACACCCAACAAGCCGAACGCCCCAACAGTGAGCTGAAAACCCTGCTTGGCGAAATCTTCACCAAGAAGATGGCCAATCTGTTGGCCGAGCACTGGTTTGTGTCCAAGCCGATGAAGCAGTACACCCCGAATGAACTGGCAGAGGTGGCCGACAAACTGGCGTGCTGGAAGGTTGTACCGGCAGGCACCGAAGGTTATCGCACGGCGGAAGTGACACTGGGCGGGGTGGATACCCGCGAGGTGTCGTCCAAAACCATGGAGTCGCTGAAAAGCCCCGGCCTGTACTTTGTCGGCGAAGTGCTGGATGTGAGCGGCCATCTGGGTGGGTTCAACTTCCAGTGGGCGTGGGCATCGGGTTACGCGGCCGCGCAGTACGTCTAACCCTCGCCTGAAGCGGCGAGCGTTTAATCATCAACGCTCGCCGCCTTCGCGTTCATGGGCGCAAAAATAATTTGAGCGCGATGTGAACAGTGTCATTGCACTGTCGTCTTAACTGGCTCAATTTAGCGAAACGACTCGCAAGGCCACGCCACTTCATGTCATCGAAAACTTTTCAGCAGTCTTTGCGCCGCCTGTGGGCGCGGGACAAGTTCAGTTACAGCGTTCGGGTGTTTATCGCCCTGACTGGCAGCATGGCTTTTTGCTGGTATCAAGATGAGATGAAGCTGCTGATCCCGCTGTTTCTGGGGATCATCGCCAGCGCCCTTTCCGAAACCGATGACAGCTGGCAAGGCCGTCTCAACGCCTTGCTGGTGACATTGGTGTGCTTCACCGCCGCCGCGACTACCGTCGAGCTGTTGTTCCCCTATCCGTTGCTCATGGTCTGCGCACTGGCGCTGGCCGCGTTTGGCCTGACCATGCTCGGTGCGTTGGGCGAACGCTATGGCGCCATTGCCTCTGCCACGCTGATCCTGGCGGTGTACACCATGATCGGCGTCGATCAGCGCGGCGGCGAAGTCACCGATTTCTGGCACGAGCCTCTGCTACTGGTGGCCGGCGCGGCCTGGTACGGGTTGCTGTCGGTGCTGTGGCAAGCGCTGTTTTCCCATCAGCCGGTGCAGCAAAGCCTGGCCCGGCTGTTCTGGGAGTTGGGGCTGTACCTCAAGCTCAAGTCCTCATTGTTCGAACCGATCCGCACGCTGGATGTAGAAGCCGGGCGTCTGGACCTTGCGCGGCAAAATGGCAAGGTGGTCGCCGCACTGAACACGGCCAAAGAAATCATCCTGCACCGCGTCGGCAACTCGCGGCCCGGGTCCAAACTCAGCCGATACCTGAAGCTGTATTTCCTCGCCCAAGATATCCACGAGCGCGCCAGTTCTTCGCACTACCCGTACAACGCTTTGGCCGACGCCTTCTTTCACAGCGATGTGATGTTCCGCTGCCAGCGCCTGCTGCGCCAACAAGGCGTGGCCTGTCAGCGCCTGTCGGACTCGATCAAACTGCGCCAACCGTTTGTCTACGACGACAGCTTTGCCGAAGCCCTGAGCGACTTGCACGCCTCTCTCGAACATCTGCGCATTCAGAGCAACCCGGCCTGGCGCGGCTTGCTGCGCTCGCTGCGCGCGCTGGCTGCCAACCTCGGTACGCTCGACCGGTTGTTGAGTGACGCCAGCAACCCCGACACCCTGGCAGACGCCACCGACAGCAGCTTGCTGGATCGCTCGCCGCGCAACCTCAAAGACGTCTGGTCGCGGCTGCGCCAGCACCTGACGCCGACCTCGCTGATCTTCCGCCACGCCCTGCGCTTGCCTTTGGCCTTGTGTATCGGTTTTGCGATGGTGCACTGGATTCACCCGACGCAAGGTTACTGGATCATCCTCACCACGCTGTTTGTCTGTTCGCCCAGCTATGGCGCCACACGGCGCAAGTTCAGTCAGCGCATTATCGGCACGGCGATTGGTCTGGCCGTGGGTTGGGCGCTGTTCGACCTGTTCCCCAACCCGCTGATTCAATCCATGTTCGCGGTGGCCGCAGGCGTGGTGTTCTTTATCAACCGCACCACGCGCTACACCTTGAGCACCGCCGCGATCACCCTGATGGTGCTGTTCTGCTTCAATCAAGTGGGCGATGGCTACGGGCTGTTCCTGCCGCGCCTGTTCGACACACTGGTGGGCAGTGTGATTGCAGCGGCGGCGGTGTTCCTGTTCTTGCCCGACTGGCAAGGCCGCCGTTTGAACAAGGTGCTGGCCAATACCTTGAGCTGTAACAGCCAATACTTGCGGCAGATTTTGCAGCAGTACGCGCAGGGTAAAACGGATGATCTGGCGTACCGGCTGGCGCGACGCAATGCGCACAACGCGGATGCGGCGCTGTCGACCACACTGGCCAACATGCTGATGGAACCGGGGCATTTCCGTAAGGATGCCGACATGGGTTTCCGCTTTTTGGTGCTGTCGCACACCCTGCTCAGCTACTTGTCAGGCTTGGGCGCGCACCGCGACACCCCCCTGCCGGGGGACGTACGTGAGCAGTTGATTGAGGGCGCGGGGCGGCGGATTGCCGACAGCATCGACCTGATCGCCCAAGGGTTGGCCGCCAAACAGCCGGTGGCGGTGCAAAGTGATGAAGAAGAAGCGCTGGCCAATGAACTGGAGCAGATGCCGGACGAACTGGACGAAAGCCAGCGACTGGTGCAAACCCAGCTGGCACTGATTTGCCGCCAGCTTGGGCCGTTGCGCACGCTGGCGGCGCATTTGATCAAGACTGCGTAGCGCTGCTCGTCAGCGACCGCTGCGTATATTCATGCACGGTAGTCGCTGATCAGGCACGAGGCTGCGATCGAGCGCAACGCACGCCTGAACCCAGGCACCTCGGTGAGGATGGATCACATCCCATGCGCTTTGAGCAACCGATCAAAGCTGCCGTCGGCTTTCATGGCGATGATTTCGCGGTCAAAGTCCGAGACGATTTTGGCGTGGTCCGGGTTCTGTAGGCTGACCAGAATATGCAGCTGGTTTTCGCTCAACACCTTGGGCATAAACTCCACCGCATTGCGCACCCGCGCCGACTCACGCGCCAGCCGATACCGCGCCACGTACTCGTCTTCCAGGGTCAGGCTGACACGTCCGGCCACCAGCATGCGCACGGCCATCGCAAAGTTATGCACAGGTATTTTTTTGAGCTGGGTGTGGGTGTCAAATTCTGCCGTGTAGGCGTAACCCGGCACATAGGCAATGCCATAGCCGGATAACTGCGCGAGCGTGGTGAAGTCCACCGGGGAGTCTTTGCGCCGAATAAAACGCAGACGATTTTGCAGGTAGGGGGCCGAAAACTCGCCAATTTTCATGCGGTCCTCGTCGTACCAGGCATTGACCAGAATGTCGTAGCGCCCGTTGCGCAAGCCCATCATGGCCCTGGCCCACGGCACCTGCTCGAAACCGCTGCTATAACCCGCGCGAGCCAGGGCCGTACTGACCAGATCGGTGGCCAGCCCGCCATTGACCAGCGTGCCATCCGTAAAGGGAGGCCACAGGTCCCCCACCAGACGCAGCGGTTCAGCACGCGCGTGCTGTGCCAATAAGGTCAATCCCGACACAATCAAAGCCCGACGCAAGCGAGACATGCAAGATCCTTAATGGGTAGCTGCTTATTGTTATTTAGCTAGCATTTAGCCTGGGGCATCCTGATCGCGGTCAAGGCACGCATTCGCGGCCTGATCAAAGATAACCGGCAACGGCCTGAAGTTGATATCAAAAAGCCGCATCCGTTGACACTTTTACGCTTGGCGCCCATCGGTATCACGCCTAGTATCTGGCCATCGTCTCTCTCTCAGGACAACACCGTGACCACCGACTGGATCTGTAAACACCACAGCGACTTGGGCAAAGAACAGCTGTACGCCCTGTTGAAACTGCGTTGCGACGTCTTCATTGTTGAGCAGAAATGCGCCTACCCCGACATCGACGGTCAGGACCTGGAGGGCGATACCCTGCATGTAATGGGTTGGCAAAACGATGAACTGGTGGCCTATGCGCGATTACTGGATCCGGCTTCACACGCGGGGGATGTGATCATCGGCCGCGTAATCGTTGCCCAACAGGCCCGAGGAAAAAGCCTGGGCCACGATTTGATGGATTACGTACTGAAGAACATTAAAGAGAACTGGCCGTATGAGCCCATTTTTTTGTCGGCGCAAACGGAAGTCCAATCGCTTTACGCCAACCACGGCTTTGTCGCCGAGGGCCAGGAGTACCTGGAAGACAACATCCCCCATATCGGCATGCGCCTGACCCCAGGCGATCAGGGATAACCCAGCACCCGCTTGATCTGTTCCACATGCTGGCCAACCCACGCACTGTCGATCGGGCCCCAGCTGTGGATCTGATAACGCCCCGCATGGTTGCGGGCGCCGTCCTGTTGCTCGAACTCACACACGATGTCCAGATCGGCCAGCGCGGCAATGGTGTCCTGCGCGGTACGGCGCGGCATGCCCGTGACTTCGGTCAAGCCCGGGACGCTACTGGCCAGCTGGCTGTCAATCAGCCAGGCCACGTACAGACGCCGATAAAAACTGCTTTTGGTTTTGCTGACTTCCATTCAACACTCCTGCTACAGGTTAGATTGCCGCGTTGGCGAGCACGCTCGCAGCGTCTACGGCCCGTCAGGTTTTACCCTGCAAATCGCGCCACGTCAGGTACACCCGCAAGTCGAACTCCAACTGGTGGTAACCCGGCTGCATGTACTCGCACAACTTGTAAAACGCCTTGTTGTGATCGGACTCTTTGAGGTGCGCCAGTTCATGCACCACGATCATGTTCAGAAACTCGGGGGCGGCATCCTTGAACAGCGAAGCCACACGCAGTTCTTTCTTGGACTTGAGCTTGGCACCCTGCACCCGTGAAATCGTGGTGTGCAAACCCAATGCGCGGTGGGTCAAATCCAGTCGGTTATCAAACAGCACTTTGTCAAAAGACGGTGCGTTGCGCAGGAACTCCTGTTTGAGTTCCAGCGCATAGGCATACAGCGCTTTGTCGCTTTGTACCGCATGTTTGGCGGGGTAGCGATCACTCAGGTAAGCACCCAGTTGATCGCGCTCGATCAGGTGGCGCACTTGATCCTGCAACGTCTGGGGGTAAGCCTGAAGGTATTTGAGAACGGTCATAGGGGCCAACGCACAGCGTAAAAGTGCGCCAGTGTAGCGGCGCCACGGCGATTACTTCCAGTGAAGGGGGTTCTGGAGCGTGTCGGCACTCAGTTGCGCCTCATAAAAACGGTACTGTTGACGTCCGGCGCGCTTGGCCTCGTACATCGCCGCGTCGGCTGAACGCAGCAACGTTTCGAGATGGGCATCACCGCCCAGGCAGACCGCAATTCCGATGCTGACACCCAGGCTGACGTCCAGCCCCTGGAGGTGCTGGCGTACCGCAATCTTGTCGATCAGTTGCTCCGCGAGCTGCGCGGCCTCACGGGGATCATCCACATTCAAAAGCAGGGTGAATTCATCCCCGCCGATACGCCCCAGAATATCGCCAGGCCGGGCGCAGTGCGCCAATTGGTCAGCGACCCAACTCAACGCCCGGTCTCCCACTTCATGCCCCAGCGAATCATTAATACGCTTGAAACCATCCAGGTCCAGGTACAACAGCGCCCGCAACTGGGTACTCGCCTCATCCCGTGACAGCACCTGTTCAACGGCTCGCTGAAAGCCCCGGCGGTTGAGTAATCCCGTCAACGGGTCAGTCACGGCTTGCAGCTCAAGCTGATGGTGCAGCAGGCAGACTTCAGACATGTCCAGCACCGTGACGACCATCGCCTGTTGCTGGCCGCTCAAGGGCGCGCAGGATAGCGTCACAGGCAACAATTGAGCGTCAACGCAGCGCAAAATGGCGTCGTGAACGCGATAGGTTTCCCCTCTTTGGTACCCGTGATAAATGGCTGACTCAAACCAGTCAGGTACATGGGGCTTTTGCAGAAAGTCCAGTAGCGGCACCCCCTTCAGCGCTGCCACCGGCACTTTGAGCAACCGCGAAATAGCAGGATTGGCAAAGCGGATACGGCCGTCTTCATTGACCACCAAAATCCCCTCTGCGGCGTTCTCCAAAACCGAGGCGTTGAACGCTTGGGCAATCTCCAGATCGTGGCTCAAGCGACGCAATGCGCGGGTATTACTCTGCTGCTCAAGCAGTGCCTGCACTTTGGGTTTGAGGATCTGCTCGTCAAACGGCTTGAGCAGGTAGTCCACCGCGCCACAGGCGTAGCCCTCCAGCACGGCATCACGCGATTGCGCATTGGCCGTCAAAAAAATAATGGGGGTAAAGCGAGTGCGCTGGCTGCCACGCATCAGTCGGGCGACTTCGAACCCGTCCATGCCTGGCATGTGCACGTCCAGCAGCACCAGGTCGACCTCATTGCGCAACAACATATCCAGCGCGGCCACACCGGAGGCAGCGGTGAGAATTTGCCAATCTTCACGCTGCAACAACGCCTGCATGCTGATCAGATTTTCGGGGTAATCATCCACTACCAAAAGAACTGAGCCGGTGTTGACTGGCTTCATGTGCACGCATTCCATGCTGCTTCTCTATTTGACTGTCCTGAACTCAGGTGAAAACCGGACAAAACTGAGGGTTAACTCTAAACCCGAGCCTCACAAAGCAGAAGTGACACGCAGCTACACATGTGGACATAAATGGATCCAACCGACTAACGGTATCGCTGTTTATCCCTTCTTGTAATGCGGGCTTTACGCTTGCGTGACCATTCGTTGACGCCAATAAAAAAGTGCCATCACTTTAACTGGCCATACCGTTCGTCCTATAAAGACCGCCCTTCAAAGCCATGGACCAATCGCCTCAACCGCGTTTGATGCCTGTAAGTGCCGCTGCCCAAGGCCTGAAACATGATCGATCTGGCAACTTGGAACCTGAGTGTTCCTGTCGGCACTACGCCGACGACCATCGACACCCCTCGCCTGCTTAAAGGTTTCAAGAATGTGTATTTTCACGCCGACACCGGCACCCTGTTTTTTTGGGTACCCGTCACCGGCAGTACCACCGTCAACGCCATCTACCCTCGCAGCGAACTGCGCGAGACCCGTGCCGATGGCTCCCTGCGCAACTGGCTATACCCCAGCGCCAACCATTTTTTGAATGCCACCCTCGCGGTCAATCAAGTGCCGTCATCGGGCAAGATCGTGATCGGGCAGATCCATGCGTTTCAAAGCCAACAGCCCATGCTCAAGCTTGAGTACCAGTACAAAACCAGCAAGCTCAGTGGCAACCTGGTGGCCAAGGTGCGCATACGGCCCAATGACACCACGATAAAAACCGTCATCGTGGCCGAAAATGTGCCGCTGGCAAAAAGCTTCACCTATGTGATCAACCTGACACCCGACGGTACGCTGAACATCAAGGGCGCCAATAAGGAGTGGCACAGCCCCATCAGCGCCACCTGGCGCGACAAACCGCTGTATTTCAAGGCGGGCGCCTACGTGCAGGACAACACCGGCAATAGCAAGGAAGGCGCTCAGGTCACGTTCAGCAAGCTGGACATCGACCACGACGCGCCGTGAGTCAATCGCAGAGCCGCACCGGCGGCTCTGCGATCAGCGCATCACTGACCGAATGGCACGGGATGCGGGGTTTGCGGGGAGGAAGGTGGCAGCTGCGGCAACTTGAAATCCGGCTGATCGCCGGTCAGGGTTTTAAGAAAGGCCACGATCTGGCCGACTTCTTCCTGGCTCAACTTGCGACCTAATTGCAGGCGGGCCATCACATCCACTGCCTCGTCCAGATTCCAGTACGCGCCGTCATGGAAGTAGGGGTAGGTCAGTTCCACGTTACGCAAGGTCGGGACCTTGAACAGCATGCGGTCGGTGTCTTTACCCGTCAGACCTGCCACACCCTGCGAGGGGTTTTGGGTGACATACGGTTCGATCATGCCCATCTTCTGCATCGACGCACCGCCCACCGCTTCGCCGTTATGGCACGCAATGCAGCCCGTGCTTTTGAACAGCTCATAACCTTTGAGTGCGGTAGGGCTGATGGCGTCTTTCTCACCCTTCAACCAGCGATCGAACGGCGCATTGGGCGTGACCAGGGTTTCTTCAAACGCCGCCAGCGCATCGGTGATGTGGTCGATGCTGACCGTGTCGTCGCCATACACCGCCTTGAAAGAGTCGCGATATTGCGGGATCGAACGCACCACATCGGACGCCAGGTTATGGGTAAAACCCATCTCACCAGGGTTGGCGATAGGCCCACCGGCCTGTTCCTTGAGCGTCTTGGCGCGCCCGTCCCAAAACTGCACCACGTTCAGGCTGGAATTGAGCACGGTCGGCGAGTTGATCGGCCCTTGATGCCAGTTGTGCCCGATTGAGGTGGGCAAGTTATCGCTGCCGCCCATGCTCAGGTTGTGGCACGAGTTACAGGAAATAAACCCGGACCTGGACAAGCGCGGGTCAAACCACAACTGCTTACCCAGCTCCACCTTCGCCGGGTCGGTTATGTTCGCCGGTTGGATCGGCTGTATCGGTTCATTCATGGGCGCAGCGGCCCACGCCTGCGCCCCCAGCATCAAACTACAGAGTGCGACCCACGGTTTAATCACGGTTGTTCTCCATCACGTTATGGTTTTTTGATCACTATGGGTCAGTTGGCGTGATGGCCAGATGATGCGGGTCAAGGGATGCGGACCCGGCAAAAAGTCGGATGTTTCCACATGTAAATGAAGGGCGTTTCCGAGAAGGTGTTTTCACCTCAGCCACTGCTTGCGGGCCGGAAAGTCAGCGGACTATCTTCTTGAGTCGCCGAGTGCCTTGGCTCAATTGATGATCCCAGTGGAACAACCATGAAAAAAAAGCGCGACGATCACCAGCATGACGAAGCGACCCGGCGCATTGTGGATGAGCTTGATGCCGAGCCTGCGCCGCTCGACAGCCTGAACCCGACCCGCAACGATGACGTTTCCCCGGCCTCGCCTTTCGCCGTGCGGGGCAACGTACGGGCGCTGGAGGCGTTGAAGCATGTGTCGATGCTGCTCAAAAGCGCCGAAGAAGTCTCGGATGAAATCACCGAGCGGGCCAGTGGCATTGAGCGCGGTTTGGTGTGGTCGCTGGTGCACTCGGTCGAAATGTCACGCTCGCTGGTGGATGCGCTGCTCAAAGGCAACGGCGTCGACCCCGAGTCGCTGTAGGCACAAAACCTGTAGCCGATGACGCGTAATGCGAGATTGGATACCTCAGATACAGACCCACCAGCGCAACGCGCCCGATCGCAGCCTCGTTCCTCGACAGCGACTACAAAACGCGAATACACCTCTCCTTACGTGACCGTCTGCTGCGCGCATTCGTGCAGCCAGTCGATAAATACCTGCACGCGTTTTGGCAGGGCGCTGAGCGGTGAATGCACCAGGTAATAGTCGTAGTGCCCGCACACACTGAAGTCGGCAAAAGGCAGGATCAATTCGCCGCTATCCACGCGCTTTTGCACCAGTTGCTCACGACCCATGGCAATACCCGCGTGGTGCATGGCGGCTGTCACGCTCAAGTCTGAGCGATCAAAGGTCAATGTGCGTTTGGGCAGGGCATCGAGCAGGTTGTGCTGCTGCGCCCACAGCGTCCACTCGGCATCGAACGCCGCATGGTCCCAGGCCAGAGAGTCGTGCAACGTGGTGCACAACTTCAAGTTTTGCGGGTTATTGAGCAAGTCGTGACGCTGCGCATACGCAGGGCTGCACACCGGGGCCAGACGTTCTTGCATCAAACGCTGGCTGGCCAGGCCCGGAAACTCGCCATTGGCGTAATACAAGGCCAAATCGAATTTGCGGGTGCGAAAGTCGACGTTGTCATTGCCCACGCGCAGGTCCAGTGAGACCGAAGGGTATCGCTCTAGAAAGTCGGCCAGCCGGGGGACGAGCCAGCATTGCGCGACCGAGGGCCTGACATACAGCGCAATCGAGCCAGCAATGTCGGCCTGTGACGAGTGCTCAAGGGCCTCGGACAACTCGCCCATCGCCTGCTGCAAAATGTCAAAAATGCGTTCGCCTTCATCGGTCAGGTTGACCTGACGGGTCAGACGCTGGAACAACTTCATCTCCAGTGCCGTTTCAAGCCGACTGATCCGGTGGCTGACCGCACTGGCGGTCAAGCACAGTTCTTGCGCAGCCCGCGCGAAACTCAAATGCCGCGCAGCCACCAGAAACGTATGCAGGTTGGCAAACTGGCTACTGTTGAGCCTGGCACTGATGCGCGGGGGAAGGTTGAGCATGGGGATGTGAGTGAGCCAAAAGGGTGATCAGGCCGGATATGGCCGGGTTGCATAGTGCCATATCCGGTGTGATGCCTGAATCGTGTATCGGCTCAACCTTGGGCCAGCAACGCGCGGCCCTTGCTGATGTAAGCATCCATCTCGTCTGCGGGCACCCGATTGCCGCCCGTGGCCCAGATCAGGTGGGTGGCGTTTAGCATGTGTTGCGCCTCCAGCCCCACGCGGGCCAGATAGCCTTGCCGGTCGGCCTGCACCCTGGCAATACCGGGTACGCCCGCCAGCGCAGAGGGTTCAAGGCGCAGGCCTTGATTGCGCTCCATCAGGGCCAGCAGGCTGTACATTTCTTCGTCGCTGACGGTGTAAAAACCATCGAGCAGACGCTGCATGGCCTTGCCCACAAACCCGGAAGCACGGCCCACGGCCAGCCCGTCGGCGGCCGTCACGTTATCAATCCCGAAATCCTGAACACTGACCTGATCATGCAGCCCGGTGTACACGCCCAGCAGCATGCAGGGCGAATGGGTAGGTTCGGCGAAGATGCAATGCACGGCATCGCCAAAGGCCAGCTTGAGGCCGAACGCCACCCCGCCAGGGGCGCCACCCACGCCACACGGCAAGTACACAAACAACGGATGTTGCGCGTCGACGGTGATGTGCTCATCCGCCAATTGTTGTTTCAGGCGCTCGCCGGCCACGGCATAGCCAAGGAACAAATTGACCGAGTTTTCATCGTCGACAAAATGGCAGCCCGGATCGGCTTCAGCCTGTTGTCGCCCTTGAGCAACAGCCACGCTGTAATCACTGGCGTACTCAATCACGCTCACCCCATGGGCGCGCAAAGTGTCCTTTTTCCACTGCCGCGCATCGGCTGACATGTGCACCGTCACCTCAAAGCCCAAGGCAGCGCCCATGATGCCAATCGACATGCCAAGGTTGCCGGTGGAGCCGACGGCGATTTTGTATTGACCAAAAAACGCCCGCGCCTGATCGCTGTGCAGCACGGCGTAATCATCATCGAGGCTCATCAATTTAGCGCCCAGCGCGAGGTCTTCGGCATGCTTGAGCACTTCATAAATCCCCCCTCGCGCCTTGATCGACCCCGAGATGGGCAAGTGGCTGTCGCGCTTGAGCCACAGCGCGCCTGACAAAGCCTGCCCATAGCGCTCTGCGAGCACGGTTTGCAATTGCGCGACCGGCACCACATCCGATTCAACAATGCCGTTGCTGGCCGCGGTTTCAGGAAATGCACGACGCAGGTAGGGAGCAAACCGTGCGAGCCGGGCACTGGCATCGGCCACGTCCGCAGCACCCAGCCCTACATCGCCAAGCGCCTGCGCTGCGGGTGCCAGGCCGGGGTTGAACCAGGTGGTCTCGTGCAGGGCGACCAGATCGCTAATCAGTGGATAGCTGGCGCACCAGCTTTCAAGTGTTCTGCCCAAAATCATGATGGGGTCCCTTAAACAGTCAGACTAAAAAGACGGATTGGATCGGTCGCCGAAGCACTCTTTGCTTCGCGCAATTAAACGTGACTGCCGGGAGGCTGACAAAGGATGGATGTTCAGGGGACAGGTGATATGGGGTCATGTGTCGTGACTGACTTGACCCCTTTTTTATAGGCACCGACTGCTCAGGCAGAACAGTCAGGCGTTTGCAGGCAGGTTCAGAAGTCCCAGCGCGTGGTCACCATCACGTTACGCGGCTCACCATAGATGGCCGAGTTATAGAAGCCGATGTTGGTGTAGTAATACTTGTCGAACACGTTATTGACGTTAACGGTGGTCGACAGGTTTTCCGTGAATTGATAACGGGTCATCAAATCGACTACCCAGTACGGCTTTTGCGAGAAGTCTTCGTAGCGGTCTTTGGGGCCGTTATACATCTCTTGCCAGGCCGTGCTCTGCCAGCGCGCGCCACCGCCTACAGAAACTTTGTCGAGGGCGCCCTTTAGTTTGTAAATGGTGTAGAAACTGAGCTGGTCTTCAGGCTCAAACGTCGAAATCTTCTTACCCGTGTCATCGCGCACCACCTTGTGCGTATACCCGCCCTGCACGCTCCAGCCCGGGCTGAGCTCACCGGATATTTCCAGTTCATAGCCCTTGGTGCGCGCGGCCGTGCCCTTGAAGGCATAGTTGGGCGGGGTGGGCACCAGGTTGTTCCAGGCATCGTCCGGGATAGGGCGATTGCTTTCCTTGACTTCAAAATACGCGAGGCTGGCGTTCAGGCGACCGTCGAACATTTCGCTCTTGAGGCCGATTTCATAGTTTTCACCCTGGTCCGGGTCAAGCATCTTGCTGTGGCGATCCAGGTTGTAAAACTCCTGCGGCATGAACACATCGGTGTAGCTGGCATAGGCCGTCAGGTAATCGGTCAGGTCATAGGTGATGCCCGCGTAGGGAATCACCCGCCCCGATTCACGATACGTATTGGTGGTGCCGGTCAGGGTGTAATCGACGACCCGCGCGCCCAGAAATACGTTCAGCTCATCGGTGACATTGAGCCGCGTCGTGGCGTACAAACCGGTCTGGCGCACCGTGTCATCGCTGATTTGCGACGCTTTGCCCCAATCAGGTTTGGCCAGGTGGCCCTTCCAGTTGAAGTAATCGACCAGATTGGGCGTGCCAAACGTGACATCCCAATAGCCTTTGCCTTTCCAGTTGGCTTTGCTGATCGAGCCGCCCAGTACCAGTTCGTGTTCACGACCCAAAAAATTGTAGGGGCCGCTGACATAGATGTCGGCTGCATCGCTGGTGGTTTCGCCTTTGTAGCGCTGTGCGTTGATGGTGGCAGTGCCGTCCATCGCCGGCTGGTTGAACTGGATGGCCCCCAACTGGGCATCGTAGCCATTGAGCTTGTGATCCAGTTGCAGTTTGCCGACCCAACCGCCACCCAGATCCTGTTCCAGCGTTGCAAACACGGTGCGGGTGTATTGCTGCCAACTGCTCCAGTCGGTGGCGTTGCTGAATGAGCGCTTGGCGCTGTTGATCTCGCCTGCATAGTTGTACAGCGGAAAGCTCCCCGACCAGGTTGAGCCTTGGGGCTTGTTGTCCTGATAGTCGGCGCCCACGGTCAGCAATGTGTCCGGCGTGAGATCGGCTTCGAGGATGCCGTAGAACACCGAACTCTGGTTGGAGTAGCGGTCGATGTACGACTGGCGGTCCTGATAGGCCGCCACGGCACGCCCCCGCACATTACCGCTTTCGGTCAACGGGCCGCTGACATCAGCTTCCGTGCGGTAGTTGTCCCAAGAACCCGCGCCGGTGGTGATATGGCCATGAAACTCGCGGGTAGGTTTTTTACGCACCAGGTTGATGGTGCCGCCCAGCGAACCGGCGCCGCTGAGCAGCCCCGACGCCCCCTTGAGCACCTCGATCCGGTCATAGATCGCCATGTCACTCAGCGTATTGCCCGCCGAATAGGCCACGTTGCGCACCGCCGAGGGAATACCGTCGTACTGGAAGTTGTTGATCGAAAAACCGCGCGAGTAATAGTTGGTGCGGTCTGTGTCATACGCCGACACAGTGATGCCCGGTGTATGGCGCATCACGTCATCAACGTTATCGAGCGCGAAGTCATCCATGTGCTGACGGGTGATGACACTGATCGATTGCGGTGTCTCGCGGGGTTTGAGCACCATGCGCGTGGCGGTGGCGATATAGCCCGGCGTGTACGAGCCAGTGCCCTCGGTCACCGTGCCCAACTGGTTGGTCACAACCTCGGTGGCGCCCAACTCCAGAGCGGACTGAATACGGCTGGCGACCAACACATAGCCCCCATTGTGTTGACGCTCGGCTTGCAGCCCGCTGTTGGCCAGCAAGCGGTCCAGCCCTTCCTCAATGCTGTAGGAACCTTCAAGCCCGCCTGTGGTGAGATCACGCGCCTGTTGGGTATCGAACGAAATCGTCACCCCCGCTTGCACGCCAAATTGAGTCAGGGCGCTGCCCAGCGGGCCGGGGGCTATCTGGTACACCACCTGGCTTTGGGCATACGCCACAGCCGGCGTCAACGCCAATGCAGACAGGCTGGCGAGGGACGCGCCCAATACCGTCAAGCGCACAGCGCGGGTTATTTTATGAGTGGCACTGAGGGGGAGCGGGAGCATTCGGAGATCCTTGCGTTGTCATGGCACAAACTCGCTACGAGCGTGGCTTATGTCATTGACGGATGAGAATCGAAATCAGCAAGGTTAAAACTCAAACCTTTTGCATCGGCGCTCAGGCCGGTTCGATGCTGGCCCAATAGCGGGTCATGAAACGAACCTTTACCGGCAGGGTTTTGCTGAGATTCTCCAGCACTGTTTCTGTGTCATCGATACGAAACGCCCCTGAAATGCGTAAGTCTTGAACTGCTGCCGCACAGTGCAGAACCCCCGGACGATAGCGACTCAACTCATCCACAAAGTCGCCCAGCCGCCAGTCGTCCACACTCAACATGCCGTGAACCCAAGCCGTCGAGCCTGCGGATAAAGGGCGAATGGCATCGACACCCTCGCGGTCGAACGTGACTTGCTGCCCCGCCTCCAGTCGCACGGGCTGACCGGCAAAGCGGTAGGCCGACACTTCGACAGCGGCCTGCAGCACCCCGACCCGAGTGTGCCCGGACAGTTGACGCACGCTGAACTGCGTACCCAGTGCGCGAACGCGACCTTGGGCGGTGTCCACGATAAAGGGACGTTGGGCCGGGTCCTTGGCGGTCTGAATCAAAATTTCACCCCGGTACAGCTGGATCAGCCGTTGGTGTGAGTCAAAACGCACATCCAGCGCCGTGTCGGCATTGAGTTCCAGCTGCGACCCATCCGCAAGCGCAAGCGTGCGCCGTTCGCGGCTGCCCGTGCGTTGCCGGGCCAGCATCGAGCGGTACGGCACCTCTTCAACCGCCAGCCAGCCACACGCGCCTGCGGCCAGCAGCACACTGAGTATTTTCAACACTTCACGGCGCTGTGCCTTGGCGGCACTGAGGCTGGACAAAGCCGACTGGCGGGGCACCCTGGCCCATTGTTGCTGAAGTTTCTCGACACGCGACCACGCAGCCGCATGCTGGGGACTGGCGTCCAGCCAGGTTTGCCACGCACGGGATATGGCCTCGCACTGCGCGCCGTCATTCAATTGCACGAACCACGTCGCCGCGGCCTCAAGCGTCTTGAGGTCAGGCGCGCGGCTCATTCGTCCTCCATCAGCAACAGGCAGCGGGTCATGGCGCGAATCAAATGGTTTTTCACGGTGGTGACGGACACACCGAACCGTTCGGCTGCCGCCACGTAACTCAGCCCTTCAAGCTGCACGGCGAGGAAGATCTCGCGGGTGCGGCTGCCCAATTCATCGAGCAGCGTATCGATCGAGACCAGCATTTCGATGATCGACAGACGCGTCTCGGGCGACACATCCACCGGTTCTGGACGTAGCGACAGCGTGTGCAGATAGGCTTGCTCAATGGTGCGGCGGCGCGATTTATCGATCAACAGCGAGCGCGCAATCGCGCTGAGATAGCCGCGTGGTTCGCGGATCGGCGTGTCGATACGCGCCGTCATGACGCGCACAAACGTATCCTGGGCCAAGTCCGATGCATCGGCCGCATTGCCCAATCGCACCCGCAACCAGCCCTTCAGCCAACTGTTGTGGTCGCTGTACAACTGATGAAGAGCTGAACGTTCAAGCGCCGACATGAGCATGCCACCAATACGTAAATGGTAATCGCTCGCATTGTCGTGATGGCACGCTGATTATGCAAGGGGGATTCGACAGCAGGGGCTGGCCGGGCAACAGGCATAAAAAAATCCGCAGTCCCTGAAGACTCCGAATTTTCGGGTTGCGTGCGGCGGGTCGCTCAAGATTGAGCTATTTACCGGGCAACACTTTCTGCCTTTTTGCAGGGGCCAGCGAGGGCTGCGAGCTTTTGATCTTGAAAGCCCACAGCCTTCGCCAGCGCCTAAAAACAGGCCTTAGTTGACCTTGGCGTTCAGTTCACCCTTGAGGTAACGCTGGTACATGGCTTCCAGGGAGATCGGCTTGATCTTCGAAGCGTTGCCAGCGGTACCGAAGGCTTCGTAACGGGCGATGCACACGTCACGCATGGCCGTCACGGTCGCGCCGAAGAACTTGCGCGGGTCAAACTCGCTTGGGTTGGTCGCCATCAGGCGACGCATGGCGCCCGTCGATGCCAGACGCAAGTCGGTGTCGATGTTGACCTTGCGCACGCCGTGCTTGATGCCTTCAACGATTTCTTCAACCGGCACACCGTAGGTTTCCTTGATGTCGCCGCCGTACTCGTTGATGATTTTCAGCCACTCTTGCGGCACCGAAGACGAACCGTGCATCACCAGGTGAGTGTTCGGAATGCGTTTGTGGATTTCTTTGATGCGGTCAATCGCCAACACGTCGCCGGTCGGTGGCTTGGTGAACTTGTACGCGCCGTGGGACGTACCAATGGCAATGGCCAGGGCGTCCACTTGGGTGCGCTTCACAAAGTCAGCCGCTTCTTCCGGGTCGGTCAGCATTTGGCTGTGATCCAGCACGCCTTCAGCGCCGATACCGTCTTCTTCACCGGCCATACCGGTTTCCAGCGAACCCAGGCAGCCCAGCTCGCCTTCTACCGACACACCGCACGCATGGGCCAGCGCAACTGTCTGCTGGGTGACACGCACGTTGTAATCGTAGTCAGTCGGGGTCTTGCCGTCTTCGCCGAGCGAGCCGTCCATCATCACCGAGCTGAAACCCAACTGGATCGAACGTTGGCACACGTCAGGGCTGGTGCCGTGGTCCTGGTGCATGCACACCGGGATATGCGGGAACTCTTCGATTGCAGCCAGAATCAGGTGACGCAGGAACGGAGCACCTGCGTACTTGCGCGCACCGGCCGAAGCCTGAACGATCACCGGGGAGTCAGTCTTGTCAGCGGCTTCCATAATGGCGCGCATCTGCTCAAGGTTGTTGACGTTAAAAGCTGGAACGCCGTAGCCGAATTCGGCGGCGTGGTCCAGCATCTGACGCATGCTGATAAGTGCCATTGTGTGTCTCTCTCCCGGACGAGGGTCGTTAATCGTGCAAGCCTGCCGTAGCGGCAGCTGCTATTCAAGTTTTTGCAGATCGGGGGTTTGGCCCTTTACTGCGAATTCGTTTTGGCTGAAACGTTACAGCTCCAGCCATAGCTACACGGCGCTCTGTAGGAGCAGCCGTGTTCAAATCATGGGCACCCGCGCACATTTGAAGGCGTGGGTGACTCGTATTTTTCCAGCGCTTGCGGCCCTGATCGTTTATTGACCAATGGCACGCTCTGCGCCTGCCAGTCGGCCTGATAGCAGCCGCTCTCTTCAGGCGTAGCCGCTTCAGGTGCCGGCTCGCTTGAACCGGCGCAACCGGCCAACAAGCCCGCGATCATCAACAGCGGTAACAACTTGACCATGTCCATGCTTCCTTTCAGGGCCTGAATCATTTTCAGGCTTTGGCGCGGCTTTCCAGCACTTCTACAGCAGGCAGCACTTTGCCTTCAACGAACTCAAGGAATGCACCGCCACCGGTGGAGATGTAGGAAATTTGATCGGCCACACCGTACTTGTCGATTGCCGCCAATGTGTCGCCGCCGCCTGCAATAGAAAATGCAGCGCTGTCAGCGATGGCCTTGGCCAGCACTTTGGTACCGTTGCCGAACTGATCGAACTCGAACACGCCGACAGGTCCGTTCCACAGGATAGTCTTCGAGGTCTTCAACAACTGCGCGAAGTGCTCGGCTGTTTGTGGGCCGATATCCAGAATCATGTCGTCTGCTGCCACATCAGCAATCAGCTTGACGGTGGCTTCGGCGCTTTCAGCAAATTCCTTGGCCACGACCACATCGGTAGGCAACGGCACGTTGACCTTGGCGGCGATGGCACGCGCGGTGTCCAGCAAATCAGGCTCGTAAAGCGATTTGCCCACTGGATGACCGGCCGCCGCGAGGAACGTGTTGGCAATGCCACCGCCAACGATCAGCAGGTCGCAGATCTGGCTCAGGCTGTTGAGTACGTCAAGTTTGGTCGACACCTTGGAGCCTGCAACAATCGCAGCCATTGGCTTGGCCGGAGCACCCAGGGCTTTGCCCAGTGCGTCCAGTTCCGCCGCCAGCAACGGGCCCGCGGCCGCCACTTTGGCGAACTTGGCCACGCCGTGGGTCGAGCCTTCGGCGCGGTGTGCAGTGCCAAAGGCATCCATCACAAACACGTCGCACAGGGCCGCGTATTGCTTGGCCAATTCGTCGGCGTTTTTCTTTTCGCCTTTGTTGAAGCGCACGTTTTCGAACAGCACGATGTCGCCGGCTTTAACGTCCACGCCATCGAGGTAGTCGCTCACCAGCGGCACTTCACGGCCCAGCGCCTTGCTCAAGTAATCAGCAACAGGCTTGAGGCTGTTTTCAGCTGAAAACTCGCCTTCAGTCGGACGGCCCAGGTGCGAGCAGACCATGACTGCCGCGCCTTTTTCCAACGCCAGCTTGATGGTCGGCAGCGAAGCAAGGATGCGCGCATCGCTGGTGACAACACCGTCCTTGACTGGGACGTTGAGGTCTTCGCGGATCAGCACGCGCTTACCTTGCAGATCGAGGTCGGTCATCTTCAACACGGTCATGGGTCGCAGTTCCTGAGTTTCTAATGTTAGAGAGCGGGTTTTGGGTGAGTTACGTGCAGATAGTGCTCAGCCACATCGATCATTCGATTGGCAAACCCCCATTCGTTGTCGAACCACGCCAGCAGGTTGACCAGCCGGGGGCCGGAAACGCGGGTCTGGCTGGCGTCAACAATCGCCGAATGCGGGTCATGGTTGAAATCACAGCTGGCGTGCGGCAACTCGGTGTATGCCAACAAGCCTTTGAGCGGGCCGCTGGTGGCAGCCTCGCGCAGCATGTCGTTCACTTCCTGCGCGGTTGTGTCGCGCGCAGTAGTCAACGTGATATCCAGGCACGACACATTCAAGGTCGGCACCCGTACGGCTTTGGCTTGAATTCGGCCAGCAAGTTCCGGCAACAAACGTTCGATGCCTTTAGCCAGACCGGTGGACACCGGAATCACGGACTGAAACGCCGAACGTGTACGACGAAGGTCTTCGTCGTGGTAAGCGTCAATCACCGGCTGATCGTTCATCGCCGAGTGAATGGTGGTGATCGACACGTATTCCAGACCAAACGCTTTATCCAGCAAGCGCAGCAGCGGCACGCCGCAGTTGGTGGTGCAAGAAGCGTTGGAAATCAGGCGTTCGGTACCGCTCAGGCTGTGCTGGTTCACGCCGTACACGATGGTGGCGTCAGCATCTGCCTCGCTGGCCATCGGTTGCGAAAACAGCACCGCCGGTGCGCCGGCATCCAGAAAACGTTGGCCGTCAGCGCGCGTGTTGTAGGCACCGGAGCATTCCAGCACCAAATCTACGCCCAATGCGGCCCAGTCGATGCCTTCGGGGGTGGCACTGCGGAACACTTTCACGCAGTCGCCATTGATATGCAGGCAGTCGCCTTCGATCCGTATCTCGCCGGGAAACCGGCCATGTGTGGAGTCGAAGCGCGTCAAATATTCGAGACTGGCCATGTCGGCCAAATCATTAAGTGCAACAATTTCAAACCCGGCAGCCGCGCCCCGTTCAAACAACGCACGCAAGACGCAACGACCAATGCGGCCGTAGCCGTTGAGTGCAACTTTGTAAGGACGCAGTTCAGGCATGGGGTTCTCTTATTCAAAACCTGTAGTCGCTGCCAAGGGCTGCGACAAGGATCGCAGGGCCTTCAAGAAACGGGTTGCAGAGCAACCCTTCGCAGCCTGCGGCAGCGACTACGGGGAGCGCGGCAGCCAAGGGCCACCGCGTTGTGATTTAGTCTTCCAGCAGCTCTTGAGCCTGATCCAGGATGTTTTCCAGGGTGAAACCGAACTCCTCGAACAAGGCAGGCGCAGGCGCCGACTCGCCGTAGGTGGTCATGCCGATGACGCGACCTTCCAGACCCACGTACTTGTACCAGTAGTCCGCGTGGGACGCTTCGATGGCAATACGCGCGCTGACTTGCAACGGCAGAACCGACTGCTTGTAGCCTGCGTCCTGAGCTTCATACACGCTGGTGCACGGCATCGACACCACACGGACCTTGCGGCCTTGCTCGGTCAGCTTCTCGTACGCCTGAACGGTCAGGCCAATTTCAGAACCGGCGGAAATCAGGATCAGCTCAGGCTCGCCTGCGCAATCTTTGAGCACGTAACCGCCCCGGTTGATGTCGGCAATTTGCGCGGCATCACGGGTTTGGTGGTTCAGGTTCTGACGCGAGAAGATCAGCGCCGACGGGCCGTCTTTACGCTCAAGGGCGAATTTCCAGGCCGCTGCGGATTCAACCGCGTCGGCAGGGCGCCAGGTGTCCAGGTTCGGCGTGGTACGCAGGCTGGTCAGTTGCTCGACCGGCTGGTGCGTCGGGCCGTCTTCGCCCAGACCGATGGAGTCGTGGGTGAACACGTAGATCACACGCTGCTTCATCAAAGCCGACATGCGGATCGCGTTGCGGGCGTATTCCATGAACATCAGGAAGGTCGCGCCGTAAGGCACCAGGCCGCCATGCACGGCAACGCCGTTCATGATCGCGCTCATGCCGAACTCACGCACACCGTAGTACATGTAGTTACCGCTGGCGTCTTCAGCCGACACACCTTTGCAACCTTTCCACAGGGTCAGGTTGGAACCGGCCAGGTCAGCCGAACCGCCGAGCAGTTCCGGCAACAGCGGGCCGAAAGCGTTCAGGGTGTTCTGGCTGGCTTTACGGCTGGCGATGGTCTCGCCTTTGGCGGCCACTTCATTGATGTAGGCCGTCGCCTTGGCATCGAAGTCGGCCGGCAGGTCGCCCTTAAGACGACGAGACAGCTCAGACGCCAGTTCCGGGAATGCGGCGGCATAGGCTGCGAAGCGCTTGTCCCACTCGGATTCAACTGCGGCACCGGCCTGCTTGGCATCCCATTCGGCGTAGATATCGGCCGGGATTTCAAACGGCGCGTAGTTCCAGTTCAGCGCGGTGCGGGTCAAGGCGATTTCGTCGTTACCCAGTGGGGCACCGTGGCAATCTTCCTTGCCCTGCTTGTTTGGCGAGCCAAAACCGATGGTGGTTTTGCAGCAGATCAGGGTTGGCTGATCGCTTTTGCGCGCGGTTTCGATCGCGGTTTTGATTTCTTCCGGGTCGTGACCGTCAACGTTGCGGATCACTTGCCAGTTGTAGGCTTCGAAACGCTTTGGCGTGTCGTCGGTGAACCAGCCTTCAACTTCGCCATCGATGGAGATGCCGTTGTCGTCGTAGAAGGCGATCAGTTTGCCCAGGCCCAATGTACCGGCCAGCGAGCCAACTTCGTGGGAAATGCCTTCCATCATGCAGCCATCACCCAGGAACACGTAGGTGTGGTGATCAACAATGTCGTGGCCAGGACGGTTGAACTGCGCGCCCATGACTTTTTCTGCCAGGGCAAAACCCACGGCGTTGGCCAAACCCTGACCCAATGGGCCGGTCGTGGTTTCAACGCCCGGCGTGTAGCCCAGCTCCGGGTGACCGGGGGTGCGGCTGTGCAACTGGCGGAAGTTTTTCAGGTCATCGATCGACAGGTCGTAACCGGTCAGGTGCAGCAACGAGTAGATCAGCATCGAACCGTGGCCGTTGGACAGCACGAAGCGGTCACGGTCAGCGAACGACGGGTTGCTCGGGTTGTGCTTCAGATAATCGCGCCACAGAACTTCGGCGATATCCGCCATGCCCATAGGGGCACCTGGATGGCCGCTGTTGGCTTTTTGCACGGCATCCATGCTGAGTGCACGAATGGCGTTGGCACGCTCACGACGGCTGGGCATCGCTGTTCTCCTGGGTATTGATAAATAAAACGAAACGGAAAAAAGGCGAGCATTTTCCCTCAGGCAGCGCCCTCGGGCAATGACAGATAGTCACTTGAGCGGTTTTTCCTGCGCTTAACCGTTCAATCTGCTGAGGATTGGCCCGCTTCGCTCGTCCATTCACAGAACCCGTCCGACAAACGCACCACTTATCGACCAATATCAAAAAGTTTTGATATTGAACTTGCGACGACACAAACGGGTAACTAGACTGCCACCCCATGAACTTACGCGTGCCTTCAATTCGCCATGACGATTGCGACGAGCTCTCCGCCCTGTGCAAGGCTGGAGGTGATCCGCTGCGACTCAATGTGCTGCGCGCGTTGGCCAATGATTCATTTGGCGTGCTGGAGCTGACGCAGATTTTTGCAACCGGCCAGTCGGGCATGAGCCATCACCTCAAGGTGCTGTCCCAGGCCAGGCTGGTGGCCACCCGCCGCGAAGGCAATGCGATCTTTTATCGCCGCGCCCTGCCCCACACCGAGCAATTGGGCGGCACGCTACACGCCGCGTTGCTGGAAGAGGTCGACAACCTGACCTTGCCCGCAGAGGTACAAGCGCGCATCAGCGCCGTACACGGGCAGCGCGCTGCCGCTAGCCAAGATTTTTTCTCACGCATTGCCGAGAAGTTTCGCGCCCAGCAAGACCTGATTGCAGGCTTGCCGCAGTACCGGGACAGCGTACTGGCACTGCTCGACAAACTGAGTTTTAGCCCTGCGGCCACGGCCCTTGAAGTCGGCCCCGGCGACGGCAGCTTTTTGCCTGATCTGGCCCGCCGCTTTCATCAGGTCACGGCCCTGGACAACAGCCCGGCGATGCTCGAACTGGCGCGCCAGGTGTGTGAGCGAGAAGCGCTGAGCAACGTCAGCCTGACCTTGGCAGACGCGCTCAACGGTTCGCAGATCCAGGTCGATTGCGTGGTGGTGAACATGGTCTTGCACCATTTCGCCGCACCGGCCGACGCATTAAAGCAACTGGCGACCCTGCTGCAACCTGGCGGTAGCCTGCTGGTAACAGAGTTGTGTAGCCATAATCAGGCGTGGGCCCGCGAGGCGTGCGGTGATTTATGGTTAGGTTTTGAACAAGATGATCTGGCCCGTTGGGCCACCGCTGCGGGACTGGTTCCCGGGGAAAGCCTCTATGTAGGCTTACGTAATGGTTTCCAGATTCAGGTCCGCCACTTTCAGCGACCCTCTGGCAACACTCACCATCGGTAAATATTAGGAAACCGTCGAGATGAGCGAATACTCCCTTTTCACCTCCGAGTCCGTGTCTGAAGGGCATCCGGACAAAATCGCCGACCAGATTTCTGACGCGGTGCTGGACGCCATCATTGCTGAAGACAAGTTCGCCCGTGTGGCGTGCGAGACTCTGGTGAAAACCGGCGTAGCGATCATCGCAGGCGAAGTCACCACCTCGGCCTGGGTTGACCTGGAGCAGATCGTTCGTGACGTGATCACCGACATCGGTTACACCAGCTCCGACGTCGGTTTCGACGGCGCGACCTGCGGCGTGATGAACATCATCGGCAAGCAGTCCCCTGACATCAACCAGGGCGTTGACCGCGCCAAGCCTGAAGATCAGGGCGCTGGCGACCAGGGCCTGATGTTCGGCTACGCCAGCAACGAAACCGAGGTGCTGATGCCAGCACCGATCACCTTCTCGCACCAGTTGGTACAGCGCCAGGCTGAAGCCCGCAAGTCCGGCCTGCTGCCGTGGCTGCGCCCGGATGCCAAATCTCAGGTTACGTGCCGTTACGACAACGGCAAAGTGGTAGGCATCGACGCCATCGTGCTGTCGACCCAGCACAGCCCGGACGTCAGCGCTGCTGACCTGCGCGAAGGCGTGATGGAGCTGATCGTCAAGCACGTGTTGCCTGCCGAACTGCTGCACAAAGACACCCAGTTCCACATCAACCCGACTGGCCAGTTCATCATCGGTGGCCCGGTGGGCGACTGCGGCCTGACCGGTCGCAAGATCATCGTTGACACCTACGGCGGCATGGCGCGCCACGGCGGCGGCGCGTTTTCGGGTAAAGATCCGTCCAAAGTAGACCGTTCGGCTGCTTACGCGGGCCGTTATGTGGCTAAAAACATTGTGGCTGCCGGCCTGGCTGAGCGTTGCGAAATTCAGGTTTCCTACGCAATTGGCGTCGCTCAACCGACTTCGATTTCGTTGAACACCTTCGGCACCGGCAAAATCTCCGACGAGAAAATCATCAAGCTGGTGCGTGACGTGTTCGACCTGCGTCCTTACGCGATCACCAAGATGCTCGACCTGCTGCACCCGATGTACCAGGAAACCGCAGCCTACGGCCACTTCGGCCGCACGCCGCAGACCAAAACAGTGGGCGACGATACCTTCACCACGTTCACGTGGGAGCGTACCGACCGCGCTGAAGAGCTGCGCGCTGCTGCTGGCATTTAACGACGCCCGCTGCACCCAAAAGCCCCGGACAGGTGACTGCCCGGGGCTTTTTTTCGGCAAAAGAAACTGCGGCCGCAGATTGGCTAGGCCGCAACACCCTGTAAACGTCCTGATGCGCCTGCAAAAAAACCTGCGCTAGCCTTAAGCATTCATTCCGGGCAAGGACGCTCATGATGCTGGCCACACTCCGTTTTATCGGCGCTTTTATAGCCGTACTGCTCACGCTCAACGCGCACGCGGACACTTGCCCTGACTGGCCGTCAATACGCGCACAGCAGCACCTCGCCACGCTGAGCCAGCAATTGAAAACCTGGGACGACAGCTACCACCGCCGCGCAGTCTCACTCGTCACTGACGCGGTTTACGATAAGTCGCGCGCTCGCCTGGAGCACTGGCGACGCTGCTTTGACGCCACATCTGTGGATAACCCGCTGCACACAGCCCGCGGCAAGGTCTGGCACCCGATAGCCCAGACCGGACTGCAAAAGCTGCCCGACGAACAGGCCGTCAACCATTGGCTAAAAAACCGTCAGGGGGTGTGGATACAACCCAAAGTCGATGGCGTCGCAGTAACCCTGGTTTATGAGCAAGGCCATTTGCAGCAGGTCATCAGTCGCGGTGACGGTGAGAAAGGGCAAGACTGGACACTCGGCGCACGCTTGATCAGCGCCATTCCAAAACAACTGCCCCTGGCGATAAATGCCGTGCTGCAAGGTGAGTTGTACTGGCGCATGTCCGGGCACGTGCAAGCCACGTCCGGCAGCCTCAATGCGCGCAGCACCGTGGCGGGGTTAATGGCCCGTCATGACCTGCCAGCGGAACACGCCCATGACATTGGCTTGTTTGTATGGGACTGGCCCGATGGCCCGGACACCCAAACCGAACGGTTGCAGCAACTGAGCGCGCTGGGCTTTATTGACAGCCTGACCTACAGCCACCCCGTCGAGCAGCTTGAGCACGCGCAACACTGGCGCCAGCACTGGCATAACAGCCCCCTGCCCTTTGCCACAGACGGCGTGGTCTTGCGCCAAAGCCAGCGCCCTGCCGCGAAGCGCTGGCAAGCCAAACCGCCGAACTGGGCCGCCGCCTGGAAATACCCCCATGCGCAGGCCATCAGCGAGGTGCGCAAGGTAACGTTCAAGATTGGCCGCACCGGGCGTATCACACCCATGCTGGAACTCACCCCGGTTCGGCTCGACGACCGGCAAATCCAGCGCATCAGCCTTGGCTCGCTACAACGCTGGCAAACCCTCGACATTCGCCCCGGCGATCACGTAGCCATCAGCCTGGCGGGCATGACGATCCCACGCTTTGATCACGTCGTTCTTCGCGCTACCGAGCGTATTGAAGTACAGGCACCTGACCCCCATGACTTCCACGCACTGAGTTGTTGGCAAGCGAAACCGGGCTGCGAAAGCCAGTTTTTGGCGCGTTTGAACTGGCTGAGTGGCAAAAAAGGTCTGGACCTGCCGTTTGTCGGCCCAGGCACTTGGGAGAAGTTGATCCAGGCCGGCAAAATCAGCCGCTTGCTGGATTGGTTGACCCTCAACCCTGCTCAGCTTGCTAGTATTACGGGCTTGGGCGAACGCAGCAGCGCACGTTTATTGAAGAGTTTGCACAACGCTCGGCAACAATCATTCGAACGCTGGGTCAAAGCGCTCGGGTTGCCGCCCACCGGTGACAGCGCCTTGGGGCAGTCCTGGCAGGCGTTGGTTGCACGCGACACCAAGGACTGGATGGCGGAACCGGGCATTGGCCCGCGTCGCGCCGAACAGCTGAGTGCGTTCCTGCGCGACCCTGACGTAAGGGCCTTGAGCCAAGAATTACAAGCTGTCGGGATTGCCGGTTTTGACTGATTCCGCCAGCGTTTACCCAAGCGCATGCTGCGCCTGGGGTCTACCGAACTGTGTGTATTGTTACTTTTTGTTATGGAGCCTTTTTTATGAAACTTCTTTCACCGCTCGCCCTGTTCACTGTTTGCGGCCTGCTGGCTGCCCCACTGATGGCTGCGCAACAAGCGCCTGAATTGACCGGTTGCGCTGCCAAAGTCAAAAATATCGAAACTCAACTTGAGTACGCACGCGCCCACAACAACCCCTTCCAGGTGGCGGGTCTGGAAAAAGCACTGAGCGAAGTCAAAGCCAATTGCACAGAGGCTGGCCTGAAAAAAGAACGCGAAAAAAAGGTACTCGACGCCAAGCACGAGGTCAGCCAGCGTCAGGCGGATCTGGACAAAGCCATGAAGAAAGGCGACCCGGAGAAAATCGACAAGCGTAAAAACAAACTGGCTGAATCGCGCAAAGAATTGCAGGAAGCGCTGGATCAGTTGGACAAGTAAGCCCACAACACCTTCAACCCCACCCTCTGCCGCAAGATGAGGGCGCCGATGCGCGGCGTAACGGGGATTGCATGCATTCAGTCCATCAGGCGAGTGAAGCGCTCAGGCTGTAGGCATTCAGTCCCCTCTCCCTCAGGGAGAGGGTGAGGGTGAGGGTCTGTTGATTCAACACTGACTCAGTGGTTGCGAAATTCCTTGTGGCACGCGCTGCACGTGTCTTCAACTTTCTGCACCGCAGGCGTCAGGTTGCTGGCTTTATACGGCTGCACCTGGCTGGCAATCACCAGCTCACCGGTCGCTGCTTCCAATTGACGCGCCAAGTCCTGAAAACGGGCCTGTTTTTGCCAGACATCATCAGTCGCGCTGGTTTGATCAGACTCTTTAACTTGTGGGAAATGCTTCCACGGCTCGTGAGCCAATGCATCAAGTTTGACCGCACCTTCAGTAAAACGCGGGCCATCGAACGGAATTCGACCACGCAGCATGCCGCCCAGGTCTTCACTGGTCTTGAGCATCTGCTTGAAAATCGCTTTACGCTGACCCAATGGCGAGTTGGGATCAACCCCACCACACGCCGACAGCGTCAGGCAGGCCAGCAGTACAACAGTCAATCGTTTCAAAGTCATGGTCGCTTCACATCACGAAAATCGGTCGCCAGTATCCTCGTGTCACCTGCAAAGACCAATACCCCTATTGAATATAAGGATTGCCTTGACGGTCATCAGACCTCGGCAACCGCAAAGGAACATCGCAGATGAGTCGTTTTTTAAAGCCTCTGGCTTGGGCGCTGCCCGTCGTCATGTTGCTGGCAGGGTGCAATGGCACCGACAACGAAGCCAAACAGCCTGACCCCCCTCACACCACTTACAGCAAAGCCGACTGGAGTGCGCTGCCCGAGGTCACAGGTGCGGATTTGCAAGGCGGTTTCACGTCATGGCGCAGCGCCTGTACCCGGCTCAAAGCCGACCCTAACTGGGGCAACCTGTGCAGCGAAGCCGCCAAACTGCCTGCTAACCCCGATGTGGCCCAGATCAGCAGCTTTCTACAAACCCATCTCGACGTGTACAGCCTGCGTTCCGCCGAAGGCAGCAGTGACGGCCTGATCACCGGCTATTACGAACCGGTCTACCCCGGCAGCCTCACCGCCACCGACGTGGCCCACGTTCCGGTTTACGGGGTGCCAGCGGATTTGATCGTGGTCAATCTGGACAGCCTCTACCCCGAACTCAAGGGCAAGCGTTTACGCGGACGCCTTGAAGGCCGTGTGATCAAACCCTACGACACGGCTGCCACCATCAACGCCCAGGGCCTGAACGCCCCGGTGATCGCCTGGCTGACCGATCCGATGGACCTGCAATTTCTGCAAATTCAGGGATCGGGCCGCGTGCAACTCGATAACGGCCGCCAACTGCGTATTGGCTACGCCGACCAGAATGGCCACCCGTACAAACCAATAGGCCGCTGGCTGGTTGAACAAGGCGAGTTGAAAAAAGAAGACGTGACCATGGGCACCATTCACGCATGGGCGATGGCGCACCCGCAGCGGGTCAATGAACTGTTGGCCAGCAACCCCAGCTATGTGTTTTTCACCCAGAACCCCGACAGCAACGAAGGCCCTCGCGGCTCGTTGAATGTGCCACTGACCGCAGGCTATAGCGTGGCGGTGGATCGCAAGGTGATTCCATTGGGCAGCCTGCTGTGGTTGTCGACCACGCACGCTGACGGGCAACCCATCGTGCGTCCGGTGGCGGCACAAGACACCGGCGGCGCGATTGCAGGTGAAGTGCGCGCCGACTTCTTTGTCGGTACCGGCCCCGAAGCCGGCGCGCTGGCGGGCGACATGAAGCAAAAGGGCAATATCTGGTTGCTGTGGCCTAAAGGGATGCCGTTACCGCAATAAAGCCGATCAGCCGCTACGCGAGGCAAAGGTTCAGGTCATCGCCGCAAAATGCAGCCGAAACTGCTGCGGCGAAACCCCGAGCCTACGCATGAATACGCTGCGCATATGGTGCGCATCGCGAAAGCCGCAGGCGTAAGCCACGGTTTTAAGCGCAAGGCCGGGGGTTTGCAGCATGGCCCGTGCAGCGTCCACCCTGGCGCCTTCGACGAATTGCGCGGGGGTGGTCTGTGTGTCGCGGGCAAACACCCGCGAAAAATTGCGCGCACTCATGTTGGCCGCCTGTGCCAACTGGCTGATGGTCAGATCGTCCCGCAAATGCTCCATCACAAAATGCTGCACCGCTGCGATCGGTGAAGTGGCCGGGGTCACGGGCATCAAAAAAGGACTGAACTGCGATTGCCCGCCCGTGCGCTGGGTGAACACCACCAAACGCTTTGCCACACTCAACGCCACCTGCGGGCCGTGGTCCTGGCTCAACACATACAACGACAAATCAATCCCCGCCGTGACCCCGGCCGAGGTGTACAGATTGTCATCCTGCACGTAGAGGCGGTCTGCTTCCAACCGTGCACCGGGACATAAACGCGCAAGAGAGGCCACATCATTCCAGTGCGTGGTCACGCGTCGCCCGTCGAGTAACCCGGCGCGAGCGAGCAGGGTTGCGCCATTACAGATAGACCCAAAACGCCGTGAGCGTCGGCAAACACCGTGTAACCACTGATAGAAATCCGCGCCGAAATCCTCATCTGGCAGCGCCGGTCCCCCTGCACACAGCACCATGTCGTAGTGGCTGCGAGCCTGGCTAAACGGGCGATGTGCCTGTATCAGCAAGCCGTTGGAACACGTCAACAAACCCGCCTCCAACCCCACCACATCCAGCGTATACCGCTGCTCGGCGGGAAGGAAACCATTGGCTTCGGCAAACACATCCATCGGCCCGGTCACGTCCAGCGCTTGCACACCGGGGAAAACAATCAATGCGATATTCAGCGTCATCTCGGGAGTGGCCATCAAGGAGTTGAGTGATGAAATACCTCACCCGCCGCCTGTCAGCAAGCCGGCCAAAAGCGCTGGCCGGCATCGCCACTTGATTGGCACGAATCGTCCTTATTGTCCGATTGTTGCCATTATTGCCTGCGCTCAAACTGAACCCGACAGCGCCACTGTGGCGCTGATTGAGGAATTTGCCATGACTCAGACCATCGCCGGCGTCGCCATCCCGGATAGCGCTTTGGCCAAGGCCACCACCGAATACATTCGCGACGTTGAATCAGACCTGCTCTACAACCACTCTCGCCGCGTATTTTTATTTGGTGCCTTGCGCGGCGAACGCCGGCAACTGGCTTATGACCCGGAGTTGCTCTACGTGGGCGCAATGTTCCACGACGTGGGCCTGGTTGAAGGTCACCGCACGAACACTGAGCGTTTCGAAGTGGACAGTGCCAACAACGCCACAGCTTTTATGAAGCCTTTTGGCCTGAGCGACGACGATGTCGAGCAAGTGTGGTTGTCCATCGCCCTGCACACCACACCGGGTGTGCCGCACCACCTGCGGCCGAACGTGGCGCTGGTGACCGCCGGGGTAGAAATGGACGTGCTGGGCATCGATTACGCGGCCTTCAGCGCTGAACAGCGCAACGCCGTGGTGCATGCACACCCGCGTGGCGAAGCGTTCAAGGAGTGCATCTTGTGTGCGTTCGCCAACGGTTTCAAACACCGCCCGGCAACCACCTTTGGCACCGTCAATGCCGACGTGCTGGTGGACAAAGACCCGAATTTCAAACCGCTGAATTTCGTGGACATCATCCGCACGTCGCCATGGGCGTCCTGAGGTCAATCACCTGTAGTCACTGGCGAGCTACGCGCGGATGCGATAGGGCGCCAGGCAATCGTAAAACGCTCACCTCGCGGCATCTGGTGCACCACCGTGTTTAAGCTTACGGCCGCTTCGCGCCCGATCGCAGCCTCGTTCCTCGACAGCGACTACGCGCTAGGCAGGTGAAACAGGTCGTAGCGGAGCGAAGTGCCTGCACAGGATCAGGAGTATGGCCACGGCGATGGCCATACCCACCCACGCCAGTCGAAGCGAGGCCAGTTCATCACGCAAAACGCCCGCCAAAAAAGGCATGGTTCCGGCGATTAAATAACCGCCCCCCTGGACAAACGCCAGCAACGACCCCGCTTCGGCGGGTGAACTGGCATGATCCAGGGTCACGATCAACGACAGCGGGAAAAGAGCCCCGATGCCCAGCCCAAGCAAAATCGTCGCTGGCACGACCAGTGCGAGCGGCGCCGCAATCAGACAGCCCAGCCCGGCAATGACCAGGATAATCACCAGCGCGAGCGGACCTCTTCGGTCCGGGAACCGATGAATGATTGCTGATACAAAAAGCCCGGCCAGCACCTCTGTGAGTGTGAGCGCTCCCAACAGATATCCGGCATTGGACGCTGGCCAACCCAGCTCGATGTAATACGGCGGCAACCAGGCCAACACCAAGGTGTAGGCGCCGGTGCCTATCCCGAAAAATGCCATAAGCAGCCAGGCACGGCTGCTTTTGATGGGCAAGCGGGCCTTATTGGCTTGGGGACGATGGTCATTGACGCTCATCACCCATACACCGAAGGCGATGATTGCCGGGAATGCAGCCATCCCCAGCGTCATTCGCCAGCCAAGCACATCGGCACTGGGCGCCGCTGACGCGGAAGCGATGGCCGCCCCGGCCATGATCCCGGTCGTAAACAAGCCCATCAAGGTGCCTGCACTCTGGGGATAATTGCGCTTGAGGAAGGCAGGCATCAGCGCCTGGGTCACCGCGATCCCGATACCGCCCAGGGCCGCCGTGGCGATCAAACTGGACGAGCCGTCAATGTACGCACGCGCGCCACTGGCCACGGCAATGAGCAACAGGCCCAGGGCAATCCCTTTGTTTTCACCGATCCAACCCTGTAGCCAAGGCCCGGCCAGCGCAAACAGGCCCATCATCATGACCGGCAGCGTGGTGAGCAGGCTTGCCTGAGCGCTGCTCAGTGCCAGGTCAGTTTGCAGGACGCCCAGCAAAGGTCCGATTGCAGCCATGATGGGCCGCAAGTTGATGCCAACCAGCACAGCCAGAATGCCAATCATTGTTTTTGAGAGGCGACTATCCATGCCGATGTCCTTGCAAAAAATCAGTCACCAGACGGTTGAATTCATCAGCACAAGGGACATTGAAAACGTGCCCTTCACCCGCCACCACTTCAACTTTGGCCGACGGGATCAGGTCGCCAATTGCCTGAGCTTCCGCAACAGAACTCATAGGATCGGCCTCACCGGCCAGAACCAGGGTCGGAGCGGTTATCAGCCCCAACCGGGGGCCGACATCGTAACGCTTCATCCCCTCACACCAGTTAACAGGGTTACGTGCATCTTGCGCCGCCGCCTGTGCATGCCAGGCCTGATAACACATCATCCCGGCCGAGGTGTCGGCAAAGGCCTGACCCACCAGGTCAGTCCAGCTCGATTTAAACCGCTTCAGGCAACCGTCGGGCTGCGTCAGCGCCTCTATCCAGCTATCGAGCATCTGTTGTCGATGCGGCGTGGCCATTGTTTTAAACGTCCCGGCGACCACCAGTTTGTCGACCGCGTCGGGATACTGCGCTGCCACTTCCAGAGCGACCATACCGCCGAGCGATAAACCGATAAAAATGGCACTTTCCAAGCCAAGAAACTCAAGCAGGGCCACTATCACCTGTGCTTGCTCATGCGCGGTGAACACCCGACCGACATTTGCGGATGCACCATGCCCCAGTAAATCAGGGATAATCACCCGGTGGCCTAAACGCAGCATGTCCACGACCTGCGGTGCCCAGACCCTTCCTGTGTTCCCCAGCCCATGCAGAAGCACTATTGGAGTCCCGGCCCCTGCATCGAAATAGTAATAGCGGTCTTCACTGTGATCGAAAAATGCCATACGTCCTCCCTCGTAAACTGCGTTCGATGACAAAGATATCTTAACGTTAAGACATCTGGAAGCCGATAATGTTCGTTATCCTGCCAACGCCGATGCGTTTACGAATAAAAAGGAGCAGCTTTGAAAGACCATGTAGATTTTGTGGTGGCCCAGTGGGCTGAAGCAATGCCCGGTATCGACGCCTCCTCGATGGAGATTTTTGGCCGAATGGCCCGCATCCAAAAACACCTGGATCGCCTTCGTGCTGAAGCCCTGGCTCAATATGGATTTAAAGAAGGTGAGTTCGACGTCCTGGCCACTCTTCGTCGCTCAGGGGCACCCTATTGCCTCACGCCAACCGAACTTTATCGCTCACTGTTGATAACTTCGGGGGCCATGACCAACCGTTTGACCCGACTGGAAAGCGCCGGGATGATCGAGCGCATAGTGGATGAGCAAGACAGACGCAGCGTGCAGGTGTGTCTGTCTGAACGGGGCAAGGCCTTGATTGAACAGGCGGTGAACACACATACAGAAATCCAGAATTGCGTACTTGCACCGCTCAAGGCCGAGCAGCGGAAAACCCTGGCCGGGATGCTGAAAAGCGTACTGACACACCTGCCCGGCGAGTCCGCTCCCACCGAGTGATCAGCATAATTTAGAGGGAACTTTCTATGCTACACAGCAACTATCTCAAGCAACTGGATCTGCAAGACATCGTCGTGTTTTTGAACTTGCTTGAGCAACGCAGCGCCAAGCGCACCGCCGAGCTGATGAGCATCAGTCAGCCAACCGTCAGTTACTGCTTGAAAAGGCTGCGCGGGTGTTTCGACGACACGCTGTTCGCCTCATCACAGGGCGCATTACTCCCCACAACGAAAGCAGAAAAAATCGCGCCGTATCTGCGCGTGGTCGTGGAATCAGTCAACCGCTGTGCAGAGGAGGAAGCCGGTTGGCCCTCGGCTGCCGTGACCAAAGTCTGGCAAATATGTGCACCCGAGCATTTCGAGTTGTCTGTCTTGCCGCAGGCCCTGCAGTCGTTGGCCAAAGAGCAGACCGCTGTCTCGTTGCATCTGGAACGCCTGAGCCGTGACCTGCCCATTGACCGGCTCATTTCCGGGGACGTCGACATTGCTATCGGGTTTGGACCGGGTTATCACCAACTTCACCCGGAACTGGAATGGCAATCGATCTTGAATGATCAATTTGTGTGCCTCACCAGTTATCTAAGACAGGACGCTGGCAAGACCATGAGCCTGGACGAGTTTTGTGCATCGCCGCACGTATACCCCACGCCCTGGCTCTCTGAAAAAAACATGGTCGACAGTTGGCTCGATAAAATAGGCCGTGCGCGCAAAGTATTAGTCAAAGCAAACGGGTACCAGGCGTGCGTCAATATTATTGCCGCCGTACCCGCCACCTTGGCACTTCCCGCAAAACTGCTACCGTTACTTCGTATTCCTGAAAGTGTGGTCATCTGTGAACCGCCGATGGGGTTCCCACAATTCACGCTGGACATGATCTGGTCAAAAGACCGCAGTCGCAGCCTTGATATAGGCAACCTTAGAAGACTGATCCACAGTGCCTCCGAAGAAATTATGAACAAGTAAGATAAGTAAAATTTAAATTTTCCGAGCGCATTTCTAATTCTTAAAACCCGCACCCATCAAGTTTCTCTTACTGTGTGTTCACCGGTAGCAGCAATGGCTACCAGAGCTCACCCTCCAGGAGGAACGTTCGATGCTGGCTCAAGCGCAGTCGTTAGATTTCCCGTTTTATCGCCAACCTACACCAGGCTTTGGATTTGAGTGCCTTTATGCAGTAGAGCCTGACGTCAAGGCACTCACGTCGGTCAGCACTGAGGAGTTGTACGGTGACCTCGCCCACAGCGGCGTCGTGATTTACCGCGATTTTAGCGACACACTTCAAGATTTTAACGATTTTGTCAGCGCTCACTCGTCGAGAGTCACGTTCGATCCTGCGCGCACCACATCGACTGCCAACACCGCCGAGATTATTGCCGGCTTGCATGAAATGGGCCTGCATCGGGAAAACGGCAACCTGCCGTTCAACCCTGATATCCAATGGTTCTTCTGCCTTGAAGCCGCTTCGGTGGGCTCTGAAACAACAATGTGTGACGGCCAGAAGGTGCTCTTTGACCTGTCTTCCAAAACACGCAAATTGTTCGAAAACACACCGATAAAATATTCGCGCCGTATTCCATGGAATAACGTTAAGCGTTTTCTGAGTGTTGAACTTGAGCGGCCTCTCGAAGACATCACCGATGAGCACCTGGAACTCGTTAACCAAAAAGTGACCGGCCAAACTTATCGCCGAATTGACCAGAACTTAATCCACTCGCAATTAATCATTTCAGCCGTGGAAACAAGCTGCTTTGGTGGCAAACAAGCCTTCTGCAACTCCATGCTTGGCCCAAGTGTTAACTATGAGCCACCCCGCATTACATGGGAAAACGGCGACGATATATCCCTCGATATATGGGATGAGTTGAAAGACGTTACCGCGCGCAACACCTACAGCCACTTCTGGAAGAAAGGCGATATCGTCGTGATTGATAACACCCGCGTCATGCACGGCCGTCGCCGCCTCGACGATCAGTCCCGCCGTATTTTTGGTGCTCAAAGTTATCGTGTAGGAGGGATTGATCAATGATCACTAAAAAAATGCAGGACTATTTGACCGGCACCCCTGACCGGGTCGTTATCAAAGAAATGAACGGCCGCAGCTATACCCTGTATGAACTGCGCAACGATGTGAACCGTCTGGCCAGCGCCCTTGAAGAACGCGTGGGTCGCTGCGAGCGCAAGGTGTTCGGCATTGCCATGCGCTCTTGCTACGAATGGGTCTATACGCTGCTGGCGATCCAGAAAGTGGGCGGTGTTCTGCTGCCCGTGCCTATCGAGTTCTCCGACGATCAAATCGAGAGCCTGCTGGGCAAAGCCAGCGCTGTATTTGTCAGCGATGAAAAGACCAAAAGCCGGATGGGTCACATCCTGCCGTCCAAGCCATGTTTCATACCTGCCCAATTGGTGACAGGCCAGACGCACGAAGCCTGGAGCCACGAGGATGAACGCCTGGCTGAAGGCATCGTGTCGGTTATCCACACCTCGGGCACTACTTCTAAGCCAAAAGGGGTCTTGATCCGGGACGAGGCCGTAGGGCTGCTCGTTGACAATGTAATGAAGCGACTGCCGCAGCAGCCCCTCCATTACTTCTCCATTGTTCCCATGAGCCTGCTCATCGAACAGGTGCTCGGCGTGTTCATCCCGATCCTCTCGGGCGGCACCTTGACGCTGATGCCAAAAGGCATCGCAGAGTACGGTTCGGCGAGCGGCAATGCGCGGCATTACCTGGAATTGATCGCGCCAAACGAGCCGAACTTCCTGTACCTCCCGCCAAAATTGCTGGAAGAAGCCAACCTGCTTCTGGAAACCCACACCCGCGAGCAGTTGTTCGGCAATAACCAGCCGCACATCATTACCGGTGGCGCCAAAATACCGGCCAGCGTGCTCCACGAACTGGACGCCAAAGGCGTGCAGGTATTCGAAGCCTATGGCCTGAGCGAAAACTCATCGATCATTTCCCTGAACTCACCCGCTGAACGCCAACTCGGTTCAGCCGGCAAGCTGCTGGACGGGATCGAGCCCAAGTTCGTGAACGGTGAATTGCTGGTCAAAACACCCACCCTGTGTGCCGGTTACTACAACTCGGATGACACCTCCTGCGATCTGTCCGATGGCTATCTGCACACCGGCGACATTGCCGATTTGCGCGACGGGTTTTTGTATATCACCGGACGAAAAAAGCACGTCATCATCCTGTCCACCGCACGCAACATCTCGCCCGAGTGGGTTGAAAACGTCTACAAAGAAAGCCCGCTGATCGACGACATGATCGTGATGGGTGAGGGCAAGGATGAACCTTGTGCACTGGTGCTCTCGTCCGCAGACGCCCCAACCGTGCGGGCCGAAATGGCCAAACTGGAACATCGCCTGGCGGACTTTGCGCGGATTGACCGGATCCAAGTGATCAATGACATTTCCGGTTTCAGAGAGCAGTTCTACACCGTCACCGGGCGTCCACGTCGCGCTGAAATTGAAGCTCGCTTCCTTGACTCGTTGTACGCATAAGCGAAAGGAAGCCTTATGTACTTAGTACGCAATTTCTACCGCGACCGACCGGGCTATCGCTGCGTTCAGGAGGCCGTGCGCGATAACTACTTGAAGCATTACGGCGCGACGCCTGAGCCAAAACCGGACCTGTTCGTCTGCCTGACCCAAGCCGATGGCGCAGCACCAGGGTTTGCCTGCCTGGGCATCACCTATGGTGATTCCGGCACGCTGTTCAGCGAGCAATACCTGGATGAATCGCTCGACACCTCCTATGCCATTGGCCGTGCGCGCATTGCAGAAATCGGGGCGTTTGCTTCTTTTCAAAGCGGCAGCGGTGCTGGCAGATACCTGCTCAACACGGTCCTCAAAACGCTGGCCCTGCATAACTACGGCCTCGTCGTGCTGACAGCCACTGAACAGGTTCGACAGATTCTGGGCCAGATCGACGTCAGCCTGGACGATCTGGGGCAGGCCGACCATAGCCGCGTGAAAGATCAGCAGGTCAACTGGGGCACCTACTACAGCCAGGCCCCCCGCGTAGTTGCTTCACGACTCAGCCCGCCGATGTCGTGGGAGCACAAGCCGCTGGGCTTGGTGCGACCTCAAAACTATGCCCTTGCGGCATCCGCTTAACGTATCCCGGCCCGGGTGACGCTCGTCACCCGGGCCTTTGAGGCTTATCTATGGTTACTAATAAGCGTTACGAAAACTTCATCGTCTTTCTGGCCCCGCTGATCAACAGCGTCGGCGGCATCGCCATTGACCTCTACGCGCCAAGCATCCCCTCCATTGGGCGGGAGCTGGACGCCAGCCCGTCGCTCATGCAGAACACCATCACCATCACCCTGCTGTGCTACGCCATCGGGCAACTGTTCTTCGGCATTCTGGCGGATGCGTGGGGACGCAGACCGGCCGTGTTGCTGGGCCTTGGCCTGTTCCTGGCCGGGAGCGTCATGGCGGCCACATCGTCCTCCATTGAAATGCTACTCGTCGCCAGGGCTTTACAAGGCTTTGCCATTGGCGCGTGTCAGGTCGTAGCGCGAGCGGTACTGGTCGACACGGTCAAAGGTCCTCGATTTACGGTGGCGATTATTTACCTGAGCCTGGCTTTCGGCTTGGGCCCCGTGATCGCGCCCTATATTGGGGGCGCCATTGAGGTGCATTTTGGCTGGAGATACAACTTCGTTCTCTACGCCGTCTATGGCCTCGTGGTGTTGGCGTTCGTCATGGCGGGCCTGAAAGAATCGCTGCCCGTTGAGCGCAGAAGAAGCCCGCTTCAGACAGTGGCTGGCTATGGCGCAATTCTGGCCGATAGCAATTTCCGCGCGTCAGTGATTATTCTGGGCGCCAGTTTTTCTGCCTTTTTGTTGTGGAACGTTATCGGCCCCTACATCGTGCAGGACCGCCTGGGGTACAGCGCCCAATTCTTCGGGACCACGGCATTAGGCGTAGGCGCGTGCTACCTGACAGGCACGTTGATCAACCGCTTTTTAATCAAGTTCATCGCCCCCGCAAAATTAATGTGGGCGGGCGCCGCACTCTTCGTGACGGGCGCAGCCGTTATCGCCTCAACCCCCAATGAACTGCGCCTGGCGACTGCGCTGGCTGGCATCATGCTGATTGCATTTGGGCAGGGGTTCATTTTCTCCAATGCGCTGGCCCGCTCCATGTCGCTGTTCCCTGACCGGGCAGGTGTTGCTGCCAGCCTGCAAGGGTGCCTGATGCTTGCGTTTGGTTCTGCGGCTTGCGCGGCGGCCAGCGCCTTGCCGTTGCAGACTAACGTCGCTATCGCGGGTCTGTTCTTCGCCTTGTTTGTGGTCACCCTGATCGGGATGCTGTCGCTGGGCCTGTCCCGCAGAACGGCCATCGCATGACGCCGCTCATCTGGGGCTTTCGCGCTGTACTGGGCGGGTTCTGGCTATGGGCCGGGCTGAGTAAGTGGCTCTACGGGTTCGATGCCACCGCATTTTTGCAGGGTGCGCTGGGCAATCCCGCTGTCCAGGCCGCGCCTTACGCAGGGCTGACTGTTGCGGTGATTGAGTGGCTGATTAAAACGGGGATGCCCGTCGTCAACGCTGTCATCCCGCTGCTGGAGGTGGCCCTGGGGGTCTGGTTTGTGTCTGGCAAAGTGCTGCGCGGCGCAGCCCTCGGGCAGGCCGGTATGAGCCTGATGTTTGTGGTGTGCGGCGCTATCAGCTGGAACCCGCTGCTGTTGGCGAGTTCATGCGTGTTGCTGGCGCTGCCACTGCCTAAAAAACCGTAGCCACTGCCGCAGGCTGCGTCAGGTCACTCGCCCCGAGTGGCCTGACGCAGCTTCGCGGTGCTCGGCTGCTACAGGCCCTCAACAGGTCAGTGGCGGTTTACTCCACGGGATCGCTCACGGGCTTGGCAATGATTTGCTTGAGTTCGGCCGTCATCGGGAACTCCAGATTCAAGCCATTGGGCGGGATCGGCTGTTCGAACCAGCGCTGGTAAATACCCGTGATTTCACCTGAGCGGTACAGGTCGGCCAGGGTCTGGTTCACCACCGCCAAGAACTGCGGATCGTCTTTGCGCACCATGCAGCTGTAGATTTCACGCGATTGTTCATCCCCCACCACCACCCAGTTATGCGGGTCACGAGCCTTCGCGCGTTCGCCATAGAGCAGCGCGTCATCCATGTAAAACGCCACTGCGCGCCCGGTTTCGAGCATTTTGAACGCCTCACCGTGGTCTTTGGCGCTGATCACATTCATGCCCATTTTGTGATCGGCACTGTAGCTTTTGATGAAACGCTCATTGGTGGTGCCCGCCGTGGTCACGACGTTTTTCTCGCGCAGGTCATCAAAGCCTTTGATGCCGCTGTCCTTGGCGGTCAACAACTGGCCTTTGACGTAAATAAAACCATAAGAGAACGCCACCTGCTTTTGCCGTTCCGCCGTCACACCCGTGGAACCGCATTCCAGATCCACCGTGCCGTTTTGCACCAGAGGAATACGGGTTTGCGACGTCACCAGGTTGTATTTGATTTTCAGCGGTTTATCGCCCAGCTTCTTTTGCACGTTTTCGACGATTTTATTCGCCAGATCAACGGAGTAACCCATCGGTTTGCCCGTGTTATCGCCCACATAGGAAAACGGCACCGAAGCATCGCGGTAGCCCAGCGTGATGCTGCCCGAGTCGGCAATTTTCTTCAGTGCGCCCTGCAATGGCGCCTCTGTGGCGGATGCTGCCTGACTGATCAACAGGCCCAACGTGCAACTGATCAAGGTGAGTTTTTTCATCTTCTTATTTCCCCTTTAAAACAGATTAACGACGTGCAGCAATCACACTGATTTCAACCAGCACCTGGGGCCGCGCCAGTTCGGCTTGCAGCGTGGTGCGGGTCGGCGCCTTACCGGCTGACAACCAGGCAGACTACACCGTGTTCATGGCGGCGAAGTCGCGCTGGATGTTTTGCAGGTAAATCGTGGCATTGAGAATGTGGTCCTTGTCACTGCCGGTCTCGGCCAATAAGGCGTCGATTTTGCCAAGGACTTCCGCGGTTTGCGCAGCAATATCCACGGTTTGAGTCGGCACCTGACCGGACAAAAACACCAGCGCCTCAAACGTCACGGCAGCGCTCAATCGCTCATTGCTGTTAATGCGGTGAAGGGTCATCGGGCTTTCCTTGTTGTGAACTACAGATTCATGCGGCATGCGGCGCAAGGCCGTGCATGTCGATAGACGTTTGACGTTGCGCGATCAGCTCCGCCAGTAAACGGCCGCTGCCACAGGCCAGGGTGAAACCCAGTGCGCCATGACCCAGATTGAGCCACAGGTTGCGATAACCACTGGCGCCCAGAATCGGCACACCGGTGGGTGTTGCAGGGCGCATGCCAGCCCACTCAGTGGCCTGGGCATAGTCGCCCGCCTCAGGGAAGGTGCTGCGCGCCAGTTGGCGCATTTGTGCGAGGCGTTTGGGGTCCGGGGCCGGGTCAAAACCCACGATGTCGACCATTGCCGCGATACGCAGTTGCTCGCCAATCCTCGCGTAAACAATTTTGCGGTCGTAGTCGGTGATGCTCACGTGCGGGGCTTTTTCCACATCGGCCAGCGGCAAGCTCAGGCTGTAGCCTTTAAGCGGATACAACGGCAGGTTCAGACCGGGCAAGCGCAGCGCCGGGCTGTTGTGCCCCGCCGCGAGGACCAGTTGATCGACCTGCAAACGCTCATCGCCCATGTCCACGGCCGACACGGCACCGTGACTGTGCACCACACCCGTCACGGGCTTGCCAAGCACAAAGGTGCAGCGGCCAGAAGCCTCTAAGCGTGCGACCAACTGCTGGCAAAACGCGTGGCAATCACCCACTTCTTCATCCGGCGTGTAAATGCCACCCACAAAACTTGACCCTTGTAGACCCGGCGTAAGCGTTGCGCATTCACTGGCCGACAGCGCGTGCTGGAAAGGGCTGTGGCTAACGTTTTGCCGGGCTTTATCGAAATGGCCCTGCTCACGAAAAGCCACGAGCTTGCCGTTTCGTCGCCAGCCAAACCCGCTCAGTTGGTCTTCTTCGCGCCACTGTTGCAGCGTGGCCTGACTCAATAGCGCCAAACGCAGCAAATGTGCACCGTTACGCTGATTCACCGAACCACGGCAGGCGCCGACAAACGCGGCCAGCCAGCGCCATTGGGCCGGGTCCATGCGCGGGCGCAGCTTGAGCGGTGAGTCGGCGCGCAACAGCCAGCCCATGGCCTGCCACGGCACGCCAGCATCTGCCAACGGTGCCACGTAGCGATAGGACAATTGGCCGCCATTGGCAAAGCTGGTCTGGCTGCCCAGCGTGGGCTGGGCTTCGATCAGCGTCACTACAAAGCCGTCACGCACCAGCGCATACGCCGTTGCTAGCCCAATGACGCCACCGCCGATGATGCAAACCCGCTGTGCCATGTCAGTCCTTAACCCAAAGTTATGCGAACCTCAGATTAGGGGCAGGTGACAGGCGCCGAACAATGAATAAAGATGCTTAACCCATAAACAAAGGTTATGGACTACAGCCATGCGCTTGCGACATATCGAAGTTTTCCAGGCTATTCGTCAAACCGGCTCGGTGAGCGCGGCGGCGCAGTTACTGCACGTTTCGCAACCGGCGGTGAGCAAGGTGTTGCAGCACGCCGAGTTGCAGTTGGGGTTTGCGCTGTTTTTACGGGTACGCGGCAAACTCCAGCCCACGCCCGAAGCCTTGCTGCTGGAGCGCGAAGTCGACAAGGTCACTGAAAGCCTGCAAGGGGTACAGCGTCTGGCTGAAAGCTTGCGCCGCCAACCCGGGCACCGGTTGCGCATTGGCAGCACGCCAGCCCTGGCCTTGTCACTGATGCCGCCGGTGATCAGCGAATGGACGCGCCGTTATCCCGATACCCAGTGCGAGCTGGCCAGCGCACACACCCGTGAACTGGTGCAAAACCTGTTGATGCGCGAACTGGACGTGGCCCTCACTTTCAAGCAACCTGAACACCCAGGACTCAAGGCACAGGCGTTGGCTCACGGGGTTTTAGTGGCGCTGGCACCCAGGGACTACTGGGCCGAAAAAGACCTCGGTGTACCCTTGGCACTGGATGAACTGGCCAACGCACCGTTAATTGGTCTGAGCAGTGCCGATCCGCTGTTTGCGCGGTTTGAAAGTTACCTGAACACCGTCGAACCACCGCCGCGCATCAACATCGCGGTGCAAACCTATTCGCTGGCCAGAGCCATGGTGGAGTCAGGTGCCGGATTGGCAGTGATTGATCCGTTTACCGCGCTGGGAGCCTCATGTGAGAGCACGCGGATACGGCCTTTGACACCGGCATTGCCGATCACGCTGTACGCCTTGACCCGTGCCGACGAACCGGGCCCGCATACACTCGACGGGCTGCTGCAACTGTTTGCCCAACGCGCCAGCGAACAGTTGCAGCGGTTGTCCTCCTAACCGTAGTCGATGCCGCAGGCTGCGAGCTTTTAAAATCAAAGGCTCGCAGCCTGCGGGCGGTTCAGGTGCCACGCATTATTTGGGCAATGCGTAGACCACCACCTGATCACCCACCTGGTCTTTCATGATCGAGTTACCGCCCGCCACAAACGCTACGTATTGCCGCCCCTTGTACTCATACACCGCAGGGTTGGCCACGGCAGGCGCCATGACGATGTCCGACCACAACTCTTTGCCGTCCTCCAGTGCGTAAGCACGCACCTTGGCGTCCATCGAAGCACCGATGAAAATCACCCCGCCCGCAGTCACGGCCGGGCCACCAATGGTCGGCGAGCCCATGTCTTCAGGCATGTACCAACCCCACTGTTGCACGGCCCCCATCGGACGACGCCATTTCACGTCACCGGTGCGCATGTCCAGGGCCACGATTTCACCGAACGGCGGCGCCCAGCACGGCATGCCGGCCCAGTTCTGCGCGTTCAGCAACGACATGCCATACGGCGCGCCGATTTGCGGGTAGAAGCCGTTTTCGTTACCTGCCTCTTTCGGTTGCTTGTCATACGAGGCGCGGTCCCACAGCTTGATCATCTGCACGATGTGCGACGTGTTGACGATTGCCACCTGGCTCACCGGATCGAACGCAACGCCGCCCCACTGCACGCCGCCCGCACTGTCCGGGTACGCCAGCACGCCGTTACCTTTGGTGGAAGGTGGCGAGTACATGCCGTTGTATTCCAGGCCGTCCCACATCTTCGAGCACTGCCCCAGGCCCACAATGTCGGCGACTTTCCAGATCGCCGGTTTTTTCGACTGATCCATCAACGGCGCAGGTTTGGTCGGGAACGGTTGCGTCGGCGAATACACCTCGCCCTCAGCATCACCTTGCGGCACCGCACGCTCTTCAATCGGCCACACGTCCTCACCCGTGCGGCGGTCAACGGTAAACAGGAAGCCCATTTTAGTCGCCTGTACCAGCGCGGCTACCGGCTTGCCATTGACCGTGATGTCCATCAACGTCGGGGCCGAGTTGATGTCGTAGTCCCAAATGTCATGGTGAACCCACTGCCGCGACCAGACCACTTTGCCGGTGTTGATGTCCAGTGCGGTGGTTGAAGTGCCGAGCGGAATCGGCTTGGTGCGGTTGCCACCCCAGTAATTGGGCGATGGCGAAGAGACCGGGATGTACAGCAAGCCCAGCGCCGGGTCATAGGACATGGCGGTCCAGATGTTGGCGGTGCCGGTTTTACCTGCCTCTTCTTCCGGGATCGGCTTGAACTCCCACTCCAGCTCACCGGTGCGTGCGTTGAGTGCGAACAATGAACCTGGCGATTCAACTTCGTACTCCCAGTCCTTACCGGCCCAACCGACGATCAGTTTGTCGCCGATGACCGTAGGCGGTTGCAGCACCGACAGCGGCCATTTGGCGTTAACGGTGTTCCATTGGTTGACGTCCACCACACCGTTTTTACCGAACTTCTCGCACGGTTTGCCGGTGTCCGCATCGACGGCGTACAGCTGGGCGGTCATGTTGCCCAGATACACGACTTTTTGGCAGGCAACACCCGCTTGCGGGGTTTTCTCCTGCCAATAGGCCACGCCACGCGACTTCAACGCAGGCTGGGTTTCGGCCACCAAGGGCGACTTGGTATCAAAGACCCACTTCTCTTTGCCGGTCTCGGGTTCGAGGGCAATGATGCGATAAAAAGGCGTGCCGACGTACAGCGTGTCATTGGCAAAAATCGGCGTGGCCGACCAGACCGACGGCGGAATCTTGCCGGTGCCGGTGGACATGTCGCCGGTGAAATATTGCCAGACCTTGGTCAGCTGGCCGACGTTGTCTTTATTGATTTGCGTGAGAGGCGAGTATTTCTGCGAACTCAACTGGCCGTGAAAGCTGTCCCATTCTTTGCCGTCAGGTATCGCCAGCCTGGCGCTTTCGGCCGACACGCTGGAAGGTGCCAGCAACGGCGGCGGTACGGTATAGGTCTGGGCGTGAGCGGTGCTAATGCCCGCAAGAATGCACAGGGCCGGTGCACCCAACAGGTGCTTTTTCAGTCCATTCATGTCACGCGCTCCTGACCGGTTGAGTGAAGGTTTCGATCACAACGCCTATCGCGCCCACAGCCAGCACCGCCGCGGTCAACCAACCGTGCAAAAACAGTGCAGCGACAAAGGTCCCGACGATCCCGACCCAGCTCAAAAACAGCAGAAAACCGCGCAGCCCGCCTGTATGACTTTTAACCAGTAACAGGCCCAGAACCACCATCACCACTTCAGCGAACATCGCTGTCATCGCCCCGCCGGAGCCATCAATACCGGACAACGGCGTAAAGAATCGCCAGGCCGTAATGGCCAGGGCCACCAAGGCCGCAATGATCAAAATATAGGCACCGGTATGGCGCCTGGGCGCTCCCGATGGCGGTGCGTAAGTCGCAGATGTACTCATCCCTTTCCCCTTTTTCGTTATAGGCACACTCAGCACATCGCTGAAAGCCCCTTCAGCCAAACGAATTCAGTGTAGTCAAGGTAAGACGAGTCGCACTCCAGTGTAGGAGTAGGCGCAGGCTGCGGTCTTTTGATCGTTCAATCCAAAAGCTCGCAGCCTGCCGGGAGGGGGATTAATGCGCGTTATCGGCCTCAGCCGAAACAGGGGTGTCTTTGGTCACATGCTTGACCAGTTTGCCGATGGTCAGGCCCTGGAACAGGATCGACGACAACACCACGATGTAGGTGATACTCAGGATCAAGTCACGCTCCGGCCCCAGCGGCAAGGCCAGTGCCAGCGCGACCGAAACCCCGCCGCGCAAGCCACCCCACGTCAGGATGCGAATGGTGCCACGCGGCACCGCACGCCAGCGGCGCAGCAGCACAATGGCCGGGGCCACGGTCAGCAAACGCGACAACAGGATCGCCACTGCCAACGCACTGGCGGCCAGCAAATGCAGCCACGAGAACGGCAGCAGCAACAGCTCCATGCCGATCAACGCAAACAGCAATGCGTTGAGCATGTCATCCAGCAGCTCCCAAAAGCCGTCCAGGTAGCGACGGGTCATCTCGTTCATCGCCTTGTTGCGGCCCAGGTTGCCAATGATCAAACCGGCCACCACCATCGCAATCGGTGCCGAGACGTGCAGCTCACTGGCCATCGCCGAGCCGCCAATCACCAGCGCCAAGGTGAGCATCACTTCGATCTGATACTGCTCGATGCTCTTGATCATCCGGTACACCAGATAACCGATCAGCCCGCCAAACACCACGCCGCCAATGGCTTCGTGGGCAAACATCATGGCCGTGGCGCTGACGCTGGGGGTTTCACCCAGTTGCACGATACCCAGCAACACGGTGAACACCACCACAGCGGTGCCGTCGTTGAACAGCGACTCGCCCACGATGGTGGTTTTCAGCGGTTTGGACGCGTTGGCGGTCCGCAACACGCCGAGCACGGCAATCGGGTCGGTGGGCGAAATCAATGCACCAAACAACAAGCAGTACAAAAAGCTGATGTGCCAGCCGAACAGGCCGAAAATCCAGTACGCCAGACTGCCAATCACCGTGGTGGCGATCAGCACACCCACCGTGGCGAGCAGCCCAATCGGCCAACGGTAACTGCGCACGTCATTGAAGTTAACGTGCAAGGCACCTGCAAACAGCAGAAAGCCCAGCATCCAGTTCATCAACAGATCGCCAAAATCAATTTGGCCGATCAACTGTTGCACGCGGTCTTCGAGGCCCGGATAACCGAGCACGCTCAAGCCTTGCAACAGCAGGGAAAACACAAGGGCTGTGACCATCACGCCAATCGTGGGCGGCAGGCCGATAAAACGGTAATTCACGTACGTCAGCAGTGACGTCAGGCAGATAAACGCAGCAACAAGCTCAAGCATCCGAGTTCCTGTGGTGGCGAGAGTGGGGGGAATGCCCGATCAGGCCGGGCAATGGTTTGATGCAAAAAACCACATCAGCGACACATTGCCGGATGTTACAAAGCCGAGGTCAGGTGGCCTCTTTGTGCAGGTCCGCCAACCAGCGCAACACCTCTGCCGTGGGTTCAATCAAGTCGGCGGGGATGTATTGATCCACGTGTCCGCCCTGATACAACGCGCGGGCCAAAGGGATGCGTTGCAGCACCGGGATGCCCTCTTCTTCAGCCATGCGCCGCACCCGTAATGCCTGCGCGTCGGTGTATTTGAGGGTGATCAGCGGCAGCGGCGTTTCACCGCGCACATAACGAATACCAATGGCGATATGCGTCGGGTTGGCGACGATCACCGAGGAGCGTTTCACATCGGCCCGCAGGTTGCTGGTTTGCAACTCCTGATGAAACTGACGGCGCTTGCTCTTGATCTCGGGGCTGCCTTCCATCTCCTTGTACTCGCGCTTGATCTCATCCTTGCTCATGCGCAGTTGCTTGTTGTGCTGGTAACGCTCGAAGGCATAGTCGGCCGCCGAAATCAGCACAAACCCGACCCCGCACACCAGCATCAGCTGTTCGAGCATCAGCCCGACAATCGGCGCAATGCAGCCCAAACCACACGCGGGCAGACGAATCAGCGCATTGAGGTTGCCTTCCAGCGTGACCCATACCAGCAACGACAGCAGGGCAACCTTGAGCGCAGACTTGAGAAACTCCACCAGGCTGCGGATCGAGAATATTTTCTTCGCGCCTTCCACCGGGTTGATCTTTTTCAGGTCCGGCATGATCGACTCGCCACTGAGCAAAAAACCGTACTGCGCCAAGTGCGACACGATCACCACCAGGGCGGCGACCACCAAGATGGGCAGGCACAGGTACACCAACTCCTGCATCAGGTTTTCCAGCACCAGCTCAAAGGCCTGACCGAACGGCAGGTTCAGGTAGTTGGCGGGCATCAGCATCAAGCCGCCCAGATGCTCCATGTAGTATTCCGAGCAGGTCATGAACAGCGTGACCAAGGCCAGAATCAACGCCGTGGACACCACCTCCTTGCTTTTGACCACCTGGCCTTTGTCCCGCGCATCGCGCAGTTTTTTGGCCGTGGGCTGCTCGGTTTTTTCGCCGCTCATTGGCCACCCAGAATCGGCGTCAACAGGGCCACCGGGTCCAGCGCCAGCAAGAGGCTGTCATAGGCGTGTGTCATCAGCACGTTGAGGTAAATCACCAGCAGGAAGCTGGCGATGATGCTTTTGATCGGCATCGCCAAAATGAACACATTCAAGGACGGCGCAAAACGACTGATGAGCGCCAGCCCGAACTCTGCCAGAAACATGGCAATCAGCAACGGCGCAGCCAGCAATACGCAAAGGCTCAGCAACTGGCTGAACTGGCTGTAGAAAAAAACCACCCATTGCTCACCCACCTGCGGGAAGAATGTCGCCACCGGCCAACTCACGTAACTCTGGAACAGCGCCCCGAGCAGCATCAAAAAGGCCCCGCCGCTGAAGAACAGCGTGATCAGCGTTTGCGTCAGCAACAGCCCGGTGGGGCTGGTCTGGCTGCCCAGCGTCGGGTTCAGGGTGGAGGCTATCGAAGCACCGCGCTGGTTGTCGATGATAAAACCGGTGGCCTCAATCGCCCAAAACGGAATGGTCGCGACAAAGCCGATCAACAGGCCGAGGAGGATTTCCTTGCCGATCATCAGCGCCAGGTCCAGCCCGGTGATGGTCAGCGGCAACGTGCCCGCCACCGCCGGGTAGATAAACAGCGCCAGCGAACAGGCCACGCCGTTGCGCACCAGCCCGCCACCCAGCATCTGTTTGCTCAGGATCGGCATCACCACAAAACAGCAGAGGATGCGCGGCAACAACAGCGTGTAGGCCAACAACAACTGTTGCAGGTCCTGAATGCTCATCGAACCAGCGCGACTTTGTGCAAGGTCATGTCTGCGAAGGTAAACAGCTCATTGCCCATCCAGCCGGCCGTGGCAAACAACGTCACCACCACCGCCACCAACTTGGCGACGAAGCCCAGCGTCTGCTCCTGAATTTGCGTCAGCGCTTGCAGCAGCGACACCAGGGTGCCGACCGCCGCCGCAATCAGCACCGTGGGCATAGACAGCACCAGCACCAGCCACAGGCTCTGGCTGGTGAAGTGCAGAATGTCGGCGTTGTTCACGGCCACACCCCGTAACTGATCACCAGCCCGTGGGTGAGGCGCGCCCAGCCGTCAAGCAACACAAACAGCAGCAACTTGAAGGGCAGGGAGATGGTCATCGGCGAGACCATCATCATGCCCATCGCCAGCAGGATGTTGGAAATGATCAAGTCGATGGCAATGAACGGCAGGTAGATCAGAAACCCGATTTCAAAGGCCCGTGTCAGCTCGCTGACCGTAAACGCGGGCAACAGAATCAGCAGGCTGTCAGGTTCCAGGCGATCGGCGTATTCGGCGGGCCAGATCTGGCGCGTGCTGTCGACAAAAAACGCGTGCTCGCGCGCCTGGATCTGGCGTTTAAGAAAGTCACGATACGGCTGCATGCCTTCATCGAGAAACAACTCCACCGACTCGGTTTTGCTCAGGCTCACGTCATGGGTTTTCAGGTAGTCGCGGGTAGCAAAACCCACGGGCGCCATCACGTACACGCTCAAAATGATCGCCAACCCGTACATCGCCATGTTTGGCGGAATTTGCTGCACGCCCAGCGCGTTGCGCAGCAGTGAAAACACCACGGTCATTTTGATAAACGAAGTCGCCATCACCGCGATAAACGGCAACAGGGCCAACAATGCCAACCCCATGATCAGACTGAGTTCGTCTGGCAGTTGAATCATGTTGCGCTGCTCGCCAGCAAGCGGGTGACGCGTACACCCAAACGGTCCTGGATACGCACCAGTTCCCCCGTGCCCACGTAGCGCTGATTGGCCAGAATCCGCACTTCACCTTCCAGCCCGCACGCCAGGTCGATCAACGACCCCGGCTCCAGTGCTGCCAGGCTTTGCAGGTCGAGGGTCTGACGGCCCACCTCGAAACTGACCTGCACTTGCAGTTGTTCAAGGCCGGCCAGCGCGTGCTCGGGCTCAGTGGGGGCTGGGGTGTGCATGGCAAGTACCTTAAGGTGGTTTTCTTCGGGGAGAACGTGCGCCCACGGGCGACCTTCGACATAGACCAACAGCGGGCTTTGCACCTGTTGGCGGGACGGCAACAGCAACAGGTCGCCGGTGCAGACTGAGTTGAGCAGCGCCGGAGTCAGTTGCACCGGGCCCCATTGCAACGACAACAGCAGCGCAATCGGGCGCATTTCGCGCAGCGGGCGGGCGGGCAACAACGCCAGCAAGGCCCGGGGATCACCCTCGATCCAGAACACCAGTTGCTCGCCGCCGCGTGACAGGCTGAGGCTCAAACACACCGCTGCGGCGCTGGCGCAATAAGGTTCGATGGCGTCCCACACCAACCCGGTGAACGGCGCGCCTTCGACTTCCAGCAGGGCCAGTTGCAATGCGGCGGGCAAGCGTGCAAAAGCGGCCTCCTGCAAACGTGGCGCCAGCCATTGCGCCAGGCAGGCGCGATGACACAACAAACGCAACGGCACGCCGCGCCAATGCACATGCAACGCCAGGTCCAACCCCGCAGGTGGCTGGCTCACCCCCAACTGCGCATGCCCGTCATTGACCGGGAAGCGACTGCGGCAAGACGCCAGGCGTTGTTGCAACGCCCATTCCTGCGGCTCGACGGTATTTAAGGGCAACGCCTTCACGGCTGCGCCTCCCACTCGTCATAGACACTGCGGCGTTGGCGCGAACGCTGGTCGCTGTCTTGCGAGTTGCTGAATGACAGTTGCACCGGTTGTTCGGGATTAAGCCGTTGCAGGCGCTCCAGCAGCTCCTGGCGGGCCAGTTGCAACTGCAACAGGCTGCCGGGACTGGCCTGGATGTCGACTTGCAACTGACCATGAACCGTCACCAACTGCACCTCAACGTGGCCCAGGTGCGGCAAGTGCACCTGCACCACACTGGCGCTGCCCAGGTGCGTGGCGGCGGACTGAATGTGTGGCTGCAAGGCACTGAGCAACTGCTGTAGATCGCGGGTCAAGAGCGGCGCTTCACGGCTCGGCTGCAAGCGGGCGAGCAGCTTGTCGCCGGGGGTCATCAACGGGGCAATGGCCTCAGGCAGATCATCCACGGGGGCCATAAACCGTGCAGGTTCATCGTGGGGTTGATCGTCGTGGCTGGCGCTGTCACCGGTGCAGGGCGCAGGCGCAGTTCGCGGGGCTTCGACGGCGGGTATTTCAGGAGCCGGGCGCTGCGCCGAGGGGGCAAGGGGCCGCGCGCTGTCTTGTGCTTTGCAGGCCACCCAAGGCGCTTCGCCCCTTTCGGCGCCGACAGCAGGCGCGATGGCAGGCGGCAATGCACTGCCTTCAGGTTTGGTGGGTACTTGCGGTTTTTCAACGCTGTCGCCAACCACAACCGGAGCGCAGGCAGGTGGCGGGTGCAGTGGCTGCGCGCTGGCTACGTGTGGCGGCGCACCGTCTTCTGGCTTAAAAGGGGCCTGCGATTTTTCACCGCTTTGGCTCGCGACTACAGGGGCCTGAGGCCGCAGCGCAGGGGCTGCGGGGTTAAAAGGCGGCGTCAGGTTTTGGCGAGGCACAGAGGCGTGTTGAAGTCCTTGCGCGGGGTCGAGCGGCGCCGTCTCACTCTTGGCGTGAGCGTGCTCGCGAGGCGGCGTTTCAGGCGGATGCATTGACCCCAGCGGCGCCGTTTGCTCATCGCCCTTTGATGCCACTTCACGGGGCTCCAACGCCGGGTTATTGCCCTCTGCGCCCCTGATCAATTCGGCAAAGGCGGCATGGGCTTTTTGAAACGAAGCGCCCAACGCCGACAATGTCGGGCGCAGCGGTTTCACATCCTGCGTCATGGGCACCTGCATCACCTGTTCGAAGTGGTGTTGCAAGGCTTTGTCCGGGATGTTCGGCCCGCTCCGCTCAGCAGGTACTGCGGGTTCAACCGGCGTGATGCGGGTCATAGCGCGATGTCCGGGCGACGGAATTCATCGAGTTCCATTTCTTCTTTCAACTCATTCATAAGGCGCTCTTCATCTAACGCGTGACGGCTCAACTCGGTGAATTTTTCGACTTGCTGCTGCGCGGCCACCAATTTGCGCTGGCTCAAGCGCCACAGTTCGCGCTCTTGCACCAGCACCTGCGCGCGCTCAGCAATGGCTTGTTCGAGACGGGCTTCTTCTTCACGCAGCAGGGCCACTTGCTGTTGCCACTGCTCCAGTTTTTGACGGTTGAGCGGTTGCTCTTTGCACTGCTCAAAGAGCCGCGCTTCTTCTGCCTGACGCCACTGCTGATACTGCTGATGTTCAGTCACGCTCAACGCTTGCGCACTGCGACTGGCCAGCACCCGCAGTTGATGGCGATGTTGTTCCTGCTCGGCACGCTGAGCGCGCAAAGACTTAATGCTTAACAAGGTGTGCAAGGTCACAGGGCAAGGGCCTCCAATTGGGCAAGGCTTTGCGCCAAGTGGCTGAGTTCGTGGGTGCCCTGACGCAACCAGTCACGAATCGCGGGCATCTTGTCGATGGCGCGGTCGGCAACCGGGTCCTGGCCCTTCTGGTACTCACCGATCTTGAGCAGCAATTCCACTTCTTCGTATTTGGCCATCCATTCGCGCACCTGGCTGGCCGCGTGCCGGTGGCCGGGCGCAACAATCTGGTTCATCACCCGGCTCACTGAACGCAGCACGTCAATGGCCGGGTAATGATTGGCCGCGGCCAACTTGCGCGACAGGATGATGTGCCCGTCGAGGATGGAGCGGGTTTCGTCCGCCACCGGCTCGGTCATGTCGTCACCTTCCACCAGCACCGTGTACAGCGCGGTGATCGAGCCTTTATCCGACTGCCCCGCGCGCTCCATCAGGCGCGGCAAGGCGGCAAAGACCGACGGCGGATAACCGCGACGGGTGGGCGGTTCACCGGCGGCCAGGCCGATTTCGCGTTGGGCGCGGGCAAAGCGGGTGACCGAATCCATCAGCAGCAACACCCGCTTGCCCTGGTCGCGGAAATACTCGGCAATGCTGGTGGCGACAAACCCGGCCTTGGCCCGCTCCATCGCCGGACGGTCAGAGGTGGCGACCACCAATACCGAACGGCGCAACCCTTCCTCGCCCAGATCGGACTCAATAAATTCGCGCACCTCACGCCCACGCTCACCGACCAGCGCCAGCACAATCACATCGACGTCGGCATTGCGCATCAGCGTGGCCAGCAACGTACTTTTACCGCCACCCGCTGCGGCAAAAATCCCCATGCGCTGGCCTTCGCCGCAACACAGCAAGCCATCGAGCGTACGCACACCCAGCGAGATGGGTTGGCTGATCAGTTTGCGGCTCATGGGCGGCGGCGCATCGCGATACACCGGGTACCACGCAGCGGGTTCGCCCAACGGCGGGCCTTGCAAAGGTTGGCCCAGGCCGTCGAGCACCTGCCCGAGCAAATGATCGCCCACGCCCACCTGATGCATGGTGCCGGTGGGGCTAACCTCCGTATTAGAGGAAATGCCGTGCATTTCACCCAACGGCGTCAGCAGCGCTTGATGCTGCTGAAAGCCAATGACTTCGGCCATCAACGACAACGAGTGATCCGGATTACGCAAATGGCACAACTCACCAATCCGCACGCCGGGCACCACGGCTTTGAGCAATGTGCCGGTGACCTGAGTCACACGGCCACGAATTTGAATCAGCCGACATTGCTCGATGACGTGCTGCATCTGATCGGTGACGTGTTCGAGGGAGAGGTGCATGGTCGGCTTGGGTCTGGGGCTGACCATCATTCTAAAGAGAAGTACCTGTAGGAAATTTCAACCTTGGTCGTGAGTTTTTATAAATTGGTTGGGGTTTAAGCCCGCTCGCCGACCGTGGCAAACGTGGCCCCCTCTCGATTGCCCCTTACACACAACGCGTTGCCTGCCTGCAACCCAAAGCCCGCCGCCTGCGCCAACTTCTGCGCGGGGCGTGGTGGTGTATTGGGGTGGTTGCCTAAAAAAATGCGACGGATTTTGGCAGCCGCCCCACCCCGCATATTTTTACAATGGAGCTCTTCTTCAAAGCTGCACGAGAGTGAGTACCTCTATGGCCAACATCCAGAACCTGCTGGCGCCGACCGCACAGCCGGATCGCGAGGTCGAGCCATCGCGCAACCCCGATCCACGCCTGAGCGGCAGCTTTCAAGGCGAACGCGTGCAGTACATTTCCACCAGCCAATCAATGGCCGATGCCGCAGAAGAACTGACCTTTGCGTTTTCCGAACGCGTGGAAAAATCACTCGCAAAACGCAAGATCAGCGACGGCCAGGCCCGCCTGAGCGAAGTGCAAGAGATGCTCGAAGAGTATCTGCACAAGGTGCCCGACCTCGAACGCCAACAAAAACTTGAAACCCTGGTGGCGCAGCTGGCGAGCGGGCAATTGACCAACATGGCGCAGCTCAAGGCGTACCTCAAAGGCTTTTCAGGCGAGGTGAGCCATCAGTTCGTGGCGCTGTCGTTTGCACGCCAGACCCTGGCCACTAAAACCGATGCCCGTGCTCTGCTGGCGCTGATCGATCAAGCCTTGTTGCAGATGGCGGACGAGCATGGCGCAGCCATTGAAACCGGCCTGAGTATCGGCCCGCTGGCGCTGCACGCCGAACAGCTTGGCGTGGGCGATGTGCAAGCGTTGCGCGACACCTACCGTGATGCGGTGCTCGATTACAAAGGCCTGTCGGCCGCCTGGAATGACATTCAGGCCCGCTTCGCCAGCTCGGCCATCGAAGGGGTGACCGCCTTCATGATGAAAGCGTTGAGTGCCGACCTGGACAGCCAGCAAACGCGCCTCGACCCGATCAAGCTGGAGCGCGTGATGAGCGACATGTCCAAGCTCAGAATCCTGGCCGGTTTATCCGATCAGGTTCACGCGCTCTGGAAAGCACTGGTCACAGGAGAACAAGGGCATGGCATACGGGCCTTCTGACTTGATGGGCGACCTGGTGGCCGTGGTGGATAAACGCTGGGTCACCGTGCAAGACATTCAGCGCATGGGCCAGTCAATGGCGCTCAACAACGTGGCCGAAGTGATCACCTTTTATCGCGAAATAAAGCGCTTGCTGCGCCTGTTGCCGATCGAAATCTTTGCCGATGAGGAGCAGCGGCACAATCTGCTCAATGCCTGTCAATTGGCCATGGATTTGGCCATCGACCAGGAAGAGGACGAATGGCAAGCCCAATGAGTAAACAGCATGCAGTGGATTGATCAGGCGCTGGCCCAGTTCTGTCAGGACATGGGCGTGGCGCTGCCCTCGCCCTTGAGTGATTTGATCCAGCTGGAATTCGAGCACATGGGCACCCTGCAACTGGAGCGACACGCCAACGGCCTGACCGTGTGGCTGGCGCTGGAGTTGCCGTGGCATCAGGCGCACCAAGGGATGCTGCGTGCCATGTCGCGCAGTTACAGCCGCGCAGCCCCCGAGTTGCCACTGCGCTGTGGCTGGTCGGGTGAAACACGCTTGCTGTTACTCATCACCCTGGATGCACGCCGTGTCACGGCGCCGGTGTTGCATCAGGCGCTGCGGACCCTGATCAGCGTGCGCGACGAAGTCATCGCACCGTGAGTCGCATCAGCGGCCTGCATATCGGGATCGAACAGCTCAGCGAAATCGGCAGCGAACACGAACTGGCCGGGCTGCCCGAACGCTATGTGTTACCGCCGGACGGCCACAGTGTCGAGGCACATTTCGATGCCTTGTACCCGGCCCGTCGCGCCGAGCAGCAATGGCTCAGCCTGGCGCGCCCCACCGGCCAATTCCATGAGCTGCTGCGCCCGCAGGCGTTTCGCCAGGCACTCAACGGGTTACGCCACACACTCCAGGCCTCGGACAGCGCACCGTTACAGGCCGCTGCGGGGTTAATCGCGCAACGCAGTGACGATGAACATCTGCTGCGCATGGCCCTGAATTTGTTGCACAAGGTATGAGTGACATGACGTTAAAACCAGTTGAGCAAAAGCTGCTGTTGCTACTCGGATGGGTGCAACTGCAATGCGCTCAACCGGCACACGCACGCACTTTTTTTGAAGCCGTGCTGAGTGCCGAGCCGCAGCAACATGCCGCGCGCAAGGCGTTGGTGGTGGCATTACTGCAATTGGAACTGGGCGCACAGGCCGAGCAACACTGCGAGCATTTGCTCGCGCAGGGCGAAAACGACCCCGCCTTGTGGGCGTGCCTGAGCCGGGCGCAACAGGTGCAAGGCCAGCTTGAGCGGGCGCGTAGCACTTACGATCATTTCCTTGGCCTGCGGGACACCCATGCCTGAAGTCACGGAGTTTCTGACCCGCCTGGGCGCGCGCAAAGACATCATGCTGGCAGTCATGCTGCTAGCCGTGGTGTTCATGATGGTGCTGCCGCTGCCGCCCTTTCTGCTGGACATCCTGATTGCGATCAACATCACCATTTCAGTGGTGCTGATGATGATGTCGGTCTATATCAACTCGCCGCTGCAATTTTCGGTGTTTCCGGCGGTACTGCTGATTACCACCCTGTTTCGCCTGGCGCTGTCGGTCAGCACCACACGCATGATTCTGCTCGAAGCCGACGCGGGCAAAATCGTCGAAACCTTCGGTAATTTTGTGGTCGGCGGCAATCTGGTCGTAGGCTGCATTTTGTTTTTGATCATCACCATCGTGCAGTTTTTGGTAATCACCAAAGGGGCCGAACGGGTTGCGGAGGTCAGTGCGCGGTTCTCGCTGGACGCCATGCCCGGCAAGCAGATGAGCATCGACGGCGACATGCGCGCAGGCGTGATTGACGTCAACGAAGCGCGTGATCGGCGCTCGATGATCGAGAAAGAAAGCCAGATGTTCGGATCGATGGACGGCGCGATGAAGTTCGTCAAAGGCGACGCCATCGCCGGGCTGATCATCATCTTCGTGAACATTCTGGCGGGCATCACCATCGGCGTGACGCAAAAAGGCATGAGCGCCGCCGACGCCTTGCAGCTCTATTCGGTGCTGACGGTGGGCGACGGCATGGTCACGCAAATACCGGCGCTGCTGATCGCGATCACTGCGGGCATCATCGTGACCCGCGACTCTTCGGACAGCTCTACTGATCTGGGCAGCGACATCGGCGACCAGGTGGTGGCTCAACCCAAAGCGCTGATGATTGGCGGCGTATTGCTGGTGCTGTTCGGCCTGATTCCGGGCTTCCCGACCGTGACCTTTTTTGCCCTCGCGCTGTTGGTCGGTGGCGGCGGTTACTGGATGGTACTGCGCCAGCGCGGCGTGGCGGCCGCCGACGAGTCGCACGACTTGCCCACCTTGCTGGCGCAGGGCGCAGGCGCGCCGTCCGTCAAACCCCGCAGCAAACCGTCCTCGGGCAAGACCAAGGGCGGGCGCCTGAGCGACAAGGAAGAGTTCGCCATGACCGTGCCGCTGCTGATCGACGTCGATGCGAGCATGCAGCAAAGTCTTGAGGGATTCTCGCTGAACGAGGAACTGATACGGGTGCGGCGCGCCCTGTATCTGGATTTCGGCGTGCCGTTTCCGGGGATTCACCTGCGATTCAATGAAGGACTAAAGGAAGGCGAATACCTGATCCAGTTGCAGGAAGTGCCCGTGGCGCGAGGGCGCTTGCGAGCGGCGCAATTGCTGGTGCAAGAGCGCAGCAGCCAGCTGGAGTTGCTCGGCGTGCCCTTCGAAGAAGGCGACCCGGTGCTGCCGGGGCAGCCCGCGTTGTGGGTCAGCGAGGAACACAAGCCGCGACTGGAGCGCTCGGGGTGCAGCGTGTTGAGCATGGATCAGGTACTGACCTGGCACTTGTCGCATGTGCTGCGCGAGTACGCCGAAGACTTTATCGGCATCCAGGAAACCCGCTACCTGCTGGAGCAGATGGAACACAGCTACGCCGAGCTGGTGAAAGAAGCGCTGCGCATCATCCCCCTGCAACGCATGACCGAAATCCTTCAGCGGCTGGTAGGCGAAGACATTTCCATCCGTAACCTGCGGGCCATTCTGGAAGCGATGGTGGAATGGGGCCAGAAGGAAAAGGACGTGGTGCAACTCACCGAATACATCCGCAGCAGCCTCAAACGCTATATCTGCCACAAGTATTCGAGTGGCAATAACATCCTGCCCGCGTATTTGCTCGACCAGCAGGTTGAAGAGCAGATTCGCGGCGGCATCCGCCAGACCAGCGCAGGCAGTTATCTGGCGCTGGACCCCAGCGTGACGCAGGCGTTTTTACAGCAAGTGCGCCACACCGTAGGCGACCTGTCACAGATGCAAAGCAAGCCGGTGCTGATCGTCTCGATGGACATTCGCCGCTACGTGCGCAAGTTGATTGAAAGCGATTACTACGGCCTGCCGGTGCTGTCATATCAGGAGCTGACGCAGCAAATCAACATCCAGCCACTGGGACGCATTGCCCTGTGAAACGAGACCCGCTAAGCGAGTGGTTTGAGCAGCACGGTTACGGGGTGCGCGCGCATTTTTTGCGTAAAACGGGCATTCAACTGGGCTGGCGATTTGTCGACAGCGGCTGCGAAGTGGCGTGGCGCTGCGAAGGCCAGCGGGTATGGATTGTGATGTTTCGCAGGCTCGATGAACGCCTCGGGCTGGCCAACCCGTTTGCTGCACTGTACGTGTTGGCCGAAGCGGCGCGCAGCATGCTGCCAGCGCCTGCCTGGTTGTACGGCAATGTCCAAGTGCTGGCCGACAGCCCGTTGGCCGGTGCGCGCCTGGGCCGTTTCTATCAACGCTGGGCCGGTGCTCGCGAGCCACAACCCGGCTGGTTCGAGCTGGACGCCAACCGCGTGTGCTCATTACAAGACATGCGAAAACGACAAAAACTCGACCGTGCCTGACAGGAAGGCCCGCGCGCTATCCCTACTATAGGGCGCATGAACAAAGACCCTTGCACCCATGCAAATACCGTCCAGGCGGCAAAACTGGCCATTGAAAACAATGCCCAGCGCAGCCGTTTGCTCTCGGAAATGTGGGAGGGCCTGGGGCTCTCTCCCGAGGTGCGCGACCGGGTGTTTCGCCCAGGTCCGAGTCGTTTGATTGAAGCCGCCGAGCAAGAATTGCTCAAGGAAGTCGAGCGCATGCGCGCCGCCCAACGTCCCGCCGCCGAAGAAGGTAGCCGCATGCGGCGCCCTGCCCGGATGCGCGGCCTTATGGTTTAAGGACTCAGCATGAGCATCAGCCACTACACCCACACCACTCAATTTCTCAGCGATGTGACCAGCACTGCGCTGGACCAACTGCGCGGTCACGATGCGGCGGCGCTGACCGAGCTTCAAAGCCTGCTCGCAACGCTCAAGATCCGCGTGTCCCACGAAGGCACCGAGTTGACGTCGGCACAGATGAACAAAGTGTTGGCCTTTTTGCTGCCGCCCGACGCCAAGCTTGCCAATGGCGGGTATGCAAGCCAGCTGCAAAACGGCCTTAACGGCGTGAAAAAAACCCTCACCGAGTATGCCAACGCCCACCCCCACACCGCGTGGCCACTGAGCGACTTTTTAGCGCTCAACCATTTTGGCCTCACGGCGGATCGACTCGACGATGACGTGATCGATGTGTATGTCGGGGTGCTGGAGAAGCAAGATGCCAAGCGCCTCAAGCTGCGCGATGAGCTGAAAGAGCTGACCGGTGAGCTGTCGATTTACAGCGTGGTGCAGGCGCAAATCAATGCCAAGTTATCGTCCAAATCCGATATCGACATCAGCAAGACCGACGCGGGCGGCCTCAACTTGCTCGACAAAGCGCTGTATGGCTACAGCGAAGAGCAACCCTGGCTAAAGAGCGCGGAGTACGCCCTGCTGACCCGGCTGGACACCGCCAAGAACAAGACGCAGATCAGCATCAAGGACTTTTTGAGCGGCGTGCCCAAGGAAAGCGGCGCAATCAAGGCCGCTGATTTGAAAAACAGTTACGCCTTCGAAAAAGACAACAACCCGGTCGCCAATCTGGCCACCACCGTGGGGGATCGCTCGCGCTCGCTCAATGACAAAGTGAGCGAGAAAACCACCCTGCTCAACGATGTCAGCTCGCGTTACAACGCGGCCATCGAAGCACTCAATCGCTTTGTGCAAAAACACGACAGCCTGCTGCGCGACATTCTCAATGCCATTTAAGGAACGCCCCATGACCCAACCCACTCAAGACGCCTGCGAGCAGGAAATGGAAGCGTTTTTGCGCGACGGCGGCACGCTCGCCATGCTGCGCGATGTGTCTGCCGACAGCCTGGAACAGCTGTATTCACTGGCCTTCAATGATTATCAAGCGGGCAAATGGGAGACCGCGCACAAGGTGTTTCAGGCGCTGTGCATGCTTGACCATTACGACGTGCGCTTCTTCCTGGGGTTGGGCGCTTGCCGCCAGTCCATGGGGCAATTTGAGCAAGCGGTACAGAGCTACAGCTACGGCGCGGTGATTGATGTCAACGAGCCGCGCTTCCCGTTTCACGCTGCTGAGTGTCACCTGCAATTGGGTGATCTCGACGGTGCCGAAAGTGGCTTCTATTCGGCCCGGGCCTTGGCCACAGCGCACCCTGAACACGCGGCGTTAGCCGAGCGTGCAGGCGCTTTATTGGAAGCCGTACTCATCAGAAAGGATCAACAACATGATTCCAACAGCGATTGATCGCGTTGGGCTCAACCCGGCGGCAGTGTCATCTGCCGAACCGGTTGCGCCCAAACGTACAGCGCGCGAGCAGGATGTCACCGTCAGTCGGGTTCAGGCTAACGCGTCATCTGCCGTGGCGTCACAAGGGGTGCAGTTACCTGCCCCGGCGCCCGGCGTTGCCCACAGTTTGAAACCTCAGACCCTGGCCAACATCAACCAATTGGTCAGCTCGGTGATTCAGAGCACCGGCATCACGCAACAGCTGATCACTGAAGTCCCGCGCCTGGCCTTGGCGCGCTTGAGTTCACCGCAAGCGTTCGAGATTGAATTGGCGCGTATTACGGGCGAGCTGGAAAGCGCGCAAAAAGCCAACAAGCTGGAAGACATCAAGCGGGCGCGCGAGCAAAACCTGCAAAAGATGGATGAAAACCAGAAGAAGATTCAAGAGTCGCAAGACGCTGCCAAGGAGGCCCAGAAGTCGGGTCTTGCAGCCAAAATTTTCGGTTGGATCAGTGCTGTGGCCTCGATCATCGTGGGCGCAATCATGGTCGCCACCGGCGCGGGCGCAGTCGCCGGTGCCTTGATGATCGCCGGCGGCGTGATGGGCATCGTGTCCCAGTCCGTACAGGCAGCTGCGGCTGCGGGCTTGATCAGTAAAGAGGTGATGGAAAAGCTCGGCCCGGCATTGATGGGCATTGAAATCGCTGTCGCCTTGCTCGCCGCAGTCGTCAGCTTCGGCGGCTCTGCAGCCGCGGGCATTGCCAAGCTCGGGGCGAAGATGGGCACCAAGGTGGCTGACCTGACCGCCAGCCTGGCCAGCAAAGTTGCAGACCTGGGCAGCAAGTTCGGCACCGCGGCCAGCATGTCCATGTCCCATGGCGCCAAGCTGGGTGTGCAAGTGGCCGACGTGACGCTGGACGTTGCCAATGGCGCGTCCCAGGCGGTGAATAACGGTTATCAGGCACATGCCGCACTGCGCCAGGCCGACGTGCTGGAAAACCGTGCCGAGTTGACCGCGTTCCAGACCGTCATGGACACACTCAGGGAAGAACTGAGCCGGATGGTCGAGGCATTTACCCACGTCATGGAACAGATCTTCCAGATGATCAATGCCAAAGGCGACCTGCTGCATAACCTGTCCAGCCGTCCTGCGGCGATTTGAGGAGCCACAACATGATGATTGATATGAGTGTCAGCCCTCGGGCGCTGGGCGAAGTCGGCGCAGCCGCTGCTGTTGAAAAAAGCCCGGCACCGGTCAGCCGTGAAACAGCCCACGGCGCAGCCGCTTTGGCGGCACCTGCCACCAGCCCGGCCGGTAGCATCGAACTGGTGAAACCGACGCAAAACTTCAACCCCGTCAGCCTGGGCAAAGTCACCAGCGAGCTGGACACCACGGTTGAGCTGATGGTGCTGTTGTTTCGCATCGCACAAAAAGCCCGCGAGATGGGCGTGCTGCAACGTGACAGCGAAAACACCGCGATTATCGACGCGCAAAAATCCCAGGTGGCTGAAATGCGCTCGGGCGCCAACCTGATGATTGCGATGGCGGTCATCTCCGGGATCATGGCGGTGGGTACGGCGATTATTGGCGCGGTGGGCGCCAGCAAAAATGGCAAAGCCATCAAGCAGGAAGGCCAACTGGAAAAGTCCATTGCCGGACGCAATGAATTAATCGACGCCAAGATGCAATCGTTGGGTAAAACCACTGACGCAGAGCGCAAAACTGTCGCGGCACCGTGGGCGCAAGCGCAAGAATTTGATAGCAGCCTACTTAATAGGACAGGAAAGAAGATAGACACGCGCAATACCACTTTCCAGGCCATCAATGGTGTTAACCAATCACTGGGGCAAATGGCCAATACTTCGGTGCAAGTGCGCCAAGGTGAAGTTCAGGCCAACGCCAAAGAAGATGAAGTGGATGCGTCAATTGCACAAAGCCGCAAACAGATAGTTGATGAACAACTGAGTTATAACTCTAATTCCATGAAAGAGCTGATCCAGACACTTCATGAACTCTCACAAAACTACGTGGCCGCGTGGAGAGCCGCTGCTGCAGTTGTTTGATTCAGCGTCATAAGTAAGAAAAGAGCCACAGAGATGTGGCTTTTTTCTTAAAAGATAAGTCTACCAGTGACAAAATCAGGTTGTGACCTGGTGCTAGCATTCGCCTAGTCCGAGGAGACAAGCATGGATTTAACGATCAGGGTTAATCGGCTGCTGGCCGAATTTGCCAATCGCAGTGGGTTGCCCACCTTGTCGCTCGACGCTGACGGGGTCGCGACGTTGCTGTTTGATGAGCAGTTACACGTGACGCTGGTGCTTTTGGGTGGCCGTCACCGGCTGGTCATGGAAGCCAATGTGGCCGGTCTGGAGGCATTGGGTGAAGGTATTTTTCGCCAGTTGGCGAGCTTCAACCGTCGCTGGTATCGCTTCGATCTGCATTTCGGTTTTGATGAAACCACCGGCCAGGTGCAGCTGTATGCCCAGTTGCCGGCCGCAGAATTGACGCTGGAAAACTTCGAGAAAACGCTGGCCAATTTGCTGGACCATGCCGAGTTCTGGCAGCAGTTATTGCCTGAACAAGCGTGTGTCACACCGCAGGCCGCCAAGCCTGCGGGCATGAGGGTGTGAACCTGTCATGAAGATCGAAAGCGCGGGGGTTTCACCTTTATCCGTGAGTGAAGCCCCGACAGAGGCGGGGACATTCCACGGGCGTACGCTGAACGCGGGGGCCAACCCCTCAGCTGCACCCGTCACGCTGGCCGAACTGCTGGACTGGCTGGGCACTGAGTTGCCCACCAGCCCCAAGAGCGAACAGCACTTGCAGCGATTGCTGGACGGCGATATCACGCCTTTGTATGAACGCCGGGTTCGGCGGCCATGAGGCGCGTGGCGACCTGCGCATTGGTCGCCAGTGCGCTGCTGGGCTGTGTCAGCCACCCCGCCGCCCCCGAACACACGCTTGACCTCACAGGGACAGTGAGCAGCCGCCTGGTCTTGACCCAGGGGGCCTATGTGCGTATTCGCGTGTATGAAGTCAGTCAAGGGCAACCTCGCAAGGTCGCGACGTCCGACTATCGGGTGTCAGCCTTACCGCTGGGTGTGCAGTTCAAAGTGCCTGCGACGAAGGATCGTCAGTGGCTGATTAAAAGTGAACTGGCGTGGTCACAGGCAGGTTCGGTTCAAGCACGCGGGTGGCAACAGGTGGTACCGGGCCAAGCGGTGCACCTGCAACTGAGCCCTTTAACGTGTTACCCCAATTGCCGTATTAACCGCCCGCAGTAATACCGTGTTGCACGTCTGGTTATAAATAATTAAACGATTTCGGATTGCAGCCGAAACACCGAACAGTTCGACTCATATTGAGCGGTTCATTGAATAAGAGTAATTATTCTAAATTTGAATAATTACTCTTATTCATGACCTGGCTTGCTTTCTAGAATCAGCAATATGCGAATTTACGCATGTGCATGGAGATAGAGTGTGCTCATACGTCTGTCAGTAATGACGCGTCGATACGCCGCACACGTTCAGGATCACTACCTATGCAAGGTGCCAGTTTACGTGGCCAACGAATAACGCAGTGCCGATGGTGTATACCCGCCTTCGAGTTCATGTCCAACACCGAAGAAGGAATTGTTGTACTCATTGAAGGCAGCCTGACGGTTCAAGATGTCAATACAACGCTTAGTTTGGCGCCGGGTGAATTGATCTTTGCCCGACGTGGTAATTACGTGGTAAGTACGGGCGGGCAAGAAACGCGCGTACTTTGGATCCCTTTATCGGTCACGCGTTTGCAAAGTTTTGTACAGCGCTTTGGCGCGTTGCTCAGCGAAGTGGAGCGCTGTGAAGAACCGGGGAGCGGGATGATTGCATTTGCCAGCACACCGTTGCTGGCCGACTGCATAAAAGGGCTCAAAGGCTTGCTGGTGCATGAGCACCCGCCCGCGCTGGCGGTGTTGCGCACGGAAGAGTTGCTTATGTTGCTGGCATTCAGCCCGCAAGGACCGGCGTTGATGGCGGTGTTGCGCCAGCAGGGCAATCGCCATGTGGAGCGCCTGCAAGCTTTTATGGAAACCCATTACCTGCAAGAGTGGCGTTTGAGTGAGTTCGCACGCGAGTTTGGGATGGGCCTGACCACGTTCAAAGAGTTGTTCGGTTCGGTCTACGGCGTATCACCCAGGGCCTGGATCAGCGAACGGCGGATTTTGTATGCGCATCATCTGCTGCTCAACAGCGAAATGAGCATTGTCGACATCGCGATGGAAAGCGGTTTTTCCAGCCAGTCGTATTTCACCCAGAGTTACCGCCGCCGGTTTGCCTGCACACCCAGCCGTTCGCGGCAGGGCAAAGAATAGCCCCGGACTAAAAAAAACGGACGTTTATTGCAAGTCACTCGCGCCCCTCATCAGTAAGATTGCCACGCAACGCAAGACCCTGATGTGCGTGTCACGTAACAAAACAGTCAAGGCAGAGAATGAGCCAGGAAGACCCAAATCAAAGTCCCCGCCAAGGGATGTTCGCCGGCCGGCGCGTCTCTGTCGTGAGCCAGGAGGCGCGCGCGCGGGGAAATGTCGCCGGTTGTATTTCGGGCAAGGTGTACCGCGACGGCGACATCATCAGCGCCCGGCAGCTGATGCTCATGCAGCGCCTGTTACCCCGCGAGCAACTGGAGCAGCTGTTTCAGTCCAATTGGTTGCAACAGCGTCTGGCACGCGGCATGGCGCTGGAGCGCGGTGACGTGCAATTGGTGCTGAGCAAGGCCCGCGAGCAAGGGGCTAACTGGTGTGAATGGTTGGGCGACCGAATCAATCTGGCCAGCCCGCAAACCTTGATTGACTGGGTACTGTTGCCGGTCTACAGCTGGTGGGAAAGCCTGTTTGACGAGGCGATCCCGAGCTGGCGAGCGTCGTTGATCGAGTTCGAAACGCAGGCCCGGCAGTTGCGCATCAAGGCGCAGTTCTGGCGCCAGGCCAACGATGCCGATCCGCAATTGGTCGCACATGAACTGGCAGAAGTGGCACGCCGTCAGGTCGACACTGAAATCGCAATGGCCGAGCTGGCGCGCAAACTGGGCGTTATCTCCGAGCAGGCCCGACACGCGTGGCCCAACTGGCATCAAGGCGTGGCGGTACTGTTGGCCGATGGCAAGCTGGATGGTTTTTCACCGGTGCCACTGGCGCTTATCTCCTTGTGGGAGCCGCTGATCAAACTGGACGAAGACGCGAGCGCTGCCGACGCCGTTCAGCACTGGCTGCACGAACGCAGCCTGTGTCAGGCCCAGGATCACTTTTACTGGCAAGGCTCCTGACCGCCCGCTGCACTGAGGACTCATGGAACGTTTATTGACTGGATTGGCCGCACGTACCGGCCAAGGGCCTTTTGTTGCCGATCGAACGGGGGTGTATCACCTGCGTATTGATGGCCACAGCCTGTTTCTTGCGCGCCAGGGTGGCGATCTGATCGTTCACAGCCCTCTGAATTGGCAGGCCCGCGCCGACGCCGCCAACCAGCGTGACGTGCTGCGTTCGCTGCTGGAACACGTCACACGCTGGAGCCGCCGCTACCCCCAGGCGCTGGTGCTGGATGACAAGGGCCATTTGCTGCTTGAAGCCCGCCTTGAATTGGCTGCCCTTGAGCTGGATGAACTTGAACGGGTGGTGGCCGCGCAAGTAGGCATTGTGGAGTCGATCACACCCGATTTGCAGCAGGCTGCACTGGCCCCTCAATGGACCCAAACCTTATGGCGTCCCTGAACTGGCTGCGCGCTGCGGCATGGCTGCTGATGGGCGCGGCGCTCCCGGCCGCCGCGCAAGAGCTGGACTGGGCACCGTTGCCTTACCACTACGTCGCCCAGGGTGAAAACCTGCGCGATGTGTTGATCAACTTTGGCGCCAACTACGACAGCCCGGTCATTGTCAGTGACAAGGTCAACGATCAGGTCAGCGGCCGTTTCGACCTGCCCACGCCGCAAGACTTCCTGCAACAAATGACCTCGCTGTACAACCTGATCTGGTACTACGACGGTGCCGTGCTGTACGTGTTCAAAAGCACCGAGATGCAGTCGCGACTGATCAAGCTCGAACAAGTCACCGAGTCTGACCTGCAACAGGCTTTGCAGGCTGCGGGCGTATGGGAGCCGAGCTTTGGTTGGCGTTCAGGCGGCGACGGGCGGCTAGTGTATGTCTCTGGCCCGGCGCGTTATCTGGATGTGATCGAACAAACCGCGCAGGCCCTTGAACAGCAATCCACCCTGCGCAGCGAAAAGACGGGCGACTTGTCGGTGGAAATTTTCCCGCTCAAATACGCCTCGGCCGAAGACCGTCAAATCAAATACCGCGAAGACGATATTCAAGCACCGGGTGTCGCCACGATCCTGGCCAAAGTGCTGGGCGATGCCAATGTGGTGTCGGTGGACGGTCAAACCAGCGGCGCCCGCCCGCCTGCCCGCTCCGGGCGCGCGGTGATTCAGGCAGAGCCTTCGCTCAACGCGATTGTGGTGCGTGACAGCGCTGAACGCATGCCGATGTACAAACGCTTGATCGAGGCACTCGACCGGCCTTCGGCGCGCATCGAAGTGGCGCTGTCGATTGTGGACATCAACGCCGAAAACCTCGCCGAACTGGGCGTGGACTGGCATGTGGGCATCGGTCTGGGGCCAAAAAAACTGATTGATATTCGCACCAGCGGCTCTGGCGCCCAAGGGCAGCAAGCCCCCGGCGCCAGCCTGGTCGACAGCCGTGGCCTGGACTTTTTGATGGCTCGCGTCACCTTGCTCGAAAGCCAGGGCCGCGCGCAGGTGGGGTCGAGACCGACTCTGCTAACCCAGGAAAACACCTTGGCGGTGATTGATCACAGCGAAACCTATTACGTGAAAGTGACCGGTGAACGGGTCGCGGAACTGAAGTCCATCACCTACGGCACCATGCTGAAAATGACCCCACGGGTGATTCAGCTTGGCGACAAACCTGAAATCAGCTTGAGCCTGCACATCGAAGACGGCAGCCAAAAACCCAACAGCTCCGGCCCCGAGGGCATCCCGACCATCAACCGCACCGTGGTCGACACCGTGGCCCGCGTCGGGCACGGCCAAAGCCTGTTGATTGGCGGTATCCACCGCGACGAACTGAGCGAAGGTGTGCGCAAAGTGCCGCTGCTCGGTGACATCCCTTATGTGGGTGCGCTGTTTCGTTTCAAGTCCAACTCGGTTCGACGCTCGGTGCGTTTGTTTTTGATCGAACCGCGCCTGATTGACGATGGGCTGGCGCATTACGCCGCGCTGGGCAGCCAGCGGGGTTATCTCGATGACTTGCTTAATGTCGACCAACTGTCCAATCAGAGCCTGGACCTGGCCAGCGCCCTTGGCGCGACCCAATGTCAGGCACTCAGCAGCGCCCGGTTGCTGCAACAAAAACTGCAACAGGCGGCTAAAAGCTCGCACTTGTCGGCCTGCCGCATGGACGGCGAAAGCCGTGGCTGGCGTGTGATTGAAGGCGCCTGTGATGACTCGGTGGCGCACTGCGTTCGCCCGCTGAAGCAGCCCTGACATGAGCTGGAAGATCCGCTTCTACAGCGGCCTGAATCAGGGGGTCGACGTCCCGTTGAGCACCGGTCGGCTGGTGATCGGTTCAGACCCGCTGAACGCCGATCTGGTGCTGGTGGATGACGGTATCGCAGCTCGGCATCTGGTGCTTGAGGTCGACCCCCAAGGCATACGCCTACTGGAATGGGAGGCCACACACGAACCGACCCAGGACGGCGAACCCGTGCAGCCCGGCACCGTGCTGCAAGCGTTGGCCGCGCAACAATGCGGGCCTTTGAGCTGGGCTTACTGCGCTCAAGAGCGCACCTTTGCCCCGCTGCAACCGATCGCCAGCCGTGCGCAAGAGCGGCGTACCGTGCGCCGCAGCGCGCATTGGGGCGGACGTTTGATGGCCGGTTTCAGTGTGCTGTTGCTGCTGCTTTTGATTGGTTTGCTGAGCGATCCGTGGTCCAGCGTCAAGAGCGGCATGGCCAATGAAGACCGGCTGCTGGGCGTACAGATGTTCCTGGCTGACAAACCCTACCAACACCTACAGATCGACACCACGCAAGCCGATGGCACTGTGGTATTGAGCGGTTATCTGGACGACAACCGCAGCCGTTTGCTGCTGACCCAATACCTGGAAAAAACCGGCCTGAATTATCGACTGGACGTGCGCAGCATGGAAGAAGTGCGCCAGGGCGTGGACTTCATCCTGCAAAAGTTTGGTTACTTGCGGGTACGCAGCACACCCTCGCCCAACGCCGGCTGGATCATGCTCGAAGGTGAGCTGGCGCAGCAAGACGAGCACTGGCTCAACATCGAGGCGCTGCTGATGGCCGACGTGCCCGGTTTGCTGGGCGTGGACAATCGCGTGCGCCTGGCCGGCTCCCACATCAAGCGACTCGAACAATTGCTCAGTGACGCGCAGTTGACCTCGGCCCTGAGTTACACCGATCAAGGCGAGCGCATCGAACTGCGCGGCCAGCTCGACGAACGTCAACTGGGCGAGTTCACCCACTTGCAGCGCGAGTTCAGCCGTGAGTTTGGCACCCGCCCAACCCTGGAGCTGGTCAACCGTTCACGCCGGGGCAACGTCGAAGAACTGGCGTTCGTGGTACGCGGCGTGTCGCTGGGCAAGGTGCCCTATGTCGTCCTCAACGACAGCCAGAAATACCCGGTCAACGCCTCAACCGCTAACGGCGTGCGCGTGCTGTCGATCACAGACGAGGCAATTGTGGTCAGTCGCGGCAAACAGCAATTCATCATCCACCTCAAAGGACAAACACCATGATGACCGCATTGGAGCAACGCCTGAGCCGCGAAGGCGCGGGTTATCACACGCAGCTGTGCAACCGGCTGGAGCAGGCACAGAACGACTGCAAACGGCGCTTGCAGCAAGGCGCCAACCCGACGCAATACCAACAATGGCAACAGGAGGCGCAAGCAATTGATGCTGCCCTCAGCATCCTCAACACCCTTAAAGGAGCTTTGTGATGGCCGCTATTTTCACCAACAGCACCACCAACACCCTCGATCAGGTCGCCGAACAGCTCAAGGCCCAGGCCAATACCGCCAACACCGATGTAACGGCCGCGATTACCGCCCTCGATACCAATAACGGGGACAACCCGGCGGTGCTGGCAGACCTGCAACACAAGCTCAACAAATGGTCGGTGATCTACAACATCAACTCCACGGTGACCCGCTCCATGAGAGATCTCATGCAGAGCATTTTGCAGAAGATCTGAGCATGGACAGTTCATTGAAAGGGCTTTTGGCCGAAGTGGCGCTGGCTGGCACGGGGCATCATTGTCACGCCTACGCCGAACAAATCGCCGACTGGCTGGAGCAGGTTGAACACCAGGACGAAGCCGCGTGCCTGATTCGTCTCTCCAGCCTGATGAATCGCGGCGACTATCAACAGGCGCTGATTGCAGCACAAGGCAAAGAGTGGCCGTCGCTGTCACCCTGGCTGGCCTTGTGCGAGTGGCGGCTGGGGATGGGGGCTGCGCTGGACCGGCGTTTGGCACAGTTGGCGCAGAGCGACGACCCGCGACTGGTGCAGTTTGCCGAAGGCATGCGCCACCCGGAGGGGCCATGAACCCGGTGGACCCGCTGGCGTTCAACCGTGAGCGGGTGCCAGGCACGCTGAACCCCACCGCGCCCGCCAGACCGGCCGACACCCACGCTTTTGAACAGGCGATGCAAACGCCTGTCGAGGCCACCAAACCGGTGAGCGCCGTCACCTTGCAGGTGCTCCAAACCCTGCAAGCCAACGCGGGTAATGATGAACAGGCACGCCTGGCGCTCAAACACCTGATCAAGCAAGACGCGCCTTTTGCCAAGCAGCAGCAAGAAGCGCTGCTGCGCGTGCTGGGCGAGATAAAACCCTTGCCGGACACCACCGGCGCAAGCCGCGTGATCAACACCGAACTCAGGCACCTGATCCCCCTGGCCGGGATGATCGACCACCTGATGCGCCATACCCACAAACCCGACCTGGAGTCGTAATGGACATCAGCCAGATCAGCCAATCGGTGGTCACCAACCTTGAAGAACTCAAACCGAGCGGTGCCAGCGCACAACACGTGGCCGATTTCGATCACGCAATGGGCAACGGTTCCAGCAGTTTGGGCGGTAGCTTCTTGAGCGAAATCGGGCAGATCAAAGAGAACTTCACCCAAGCCAAAAACGAGCTGAAAGTGCAGTTGTCGACCCCCGGTGACGACCCCAACAGCCTGATGCAAATGCAGTGGTCGCTGATGCGCATCAGCATGCAGGAAGAGCTGATCGCCAAGACCGTCGGCCGCATGAGCCAAAACGTCGAAACCTTGATGAAGACCCAATGATGCGTGGCGTTAAACCGAGGGTGAAATACCTGCACCGTACCCTGCTGCTGGCAGCCTTGTTGGCACTTGCCGGGTGCAAGATCGAACTGTACGCCGGAGTCAGCCAGAAGGAAGGGAACGAGATGCTCGCCTTGCTGCGTTCCGAAGGTATTTCGGCCGATAAACAGCCGGACAAGGAAGGCAAAATCAAGTTGTTGGTGGAGGAGTCGGACATCGCCCAAGCGGTGGACGCACTTAAGCGCAAAGGTTACCCGCGCGAGAGCTTTTCAACGCTCAAAGATGTGTTCCCCAAGGACGGATTGATCTCTTCGCCGGTTGAAGAGCGGGCACGGCTGAACTACGCCAAGGCTCAGGAAATTTCTCGCACCCTGTCTGAAATCGACGGCGTGCTGGTGGCGCGGGTGCATGTGGTACTGCCTGAAGAACGCGACGGGCTGGGCAAAAAATCCTCCCCCGCATCAGCCTCGGTGTTTATCAAACATGCGGCGGATATCCAGCTCGACGCCTACATCCCGCAGATCAAACAACTGGTCAACAACGGCATTGAGGGTTTGAATTACGACCGCATCAGCGTGGTGCTGGTGCCCTCGGCCGATGTGCGTCAGGTGCCCTTGGCGCCGCACTATGAAACCTTCTTCTCGATTCAGGTCACAGAGGATTCACGCGGGCGTTTGATCGGTTTGTTTGGCGTGCTCATCACGTTGCTGCTGGTGAGCAATGCCGCGCAGTTTATGTGGCACCGGACCAAGGCATGACCCGCAGTTTGACCCCTTACCAGCTCAGGTTTTGCCCGGCGCGCTACATCGACGAGGCGCACCTGCCGCACGCCTTGCTCGCCGTGTGCGACGCCCTGCCCGACTGGCGTCAACGCAGTGCGATCAATGCCTGGCTGCTCGATGAGCTGGCGTTGACCATTGACTACCCACTGGCCCCCCAGCTCGGCGGGCTGGCGTTGTTTGGCCACGCTGCGTTGCAACACACCCTGCGGTGCCTGGGGGGCTTGCTGCATGGGCATGCATTGCGTCATGCACTGACGGCGCGTGAATCGCAACGCGTGCAGGCCGCGCTGGGCGACGCCGGGCATCGCTACTGCCTGCAACAGGTGGACATGATCATCGGCCTGTGGCCTGCGGGGTGGCAAAGCGCCTTGCCCGACGGCGATTTGAGCGTGTACCTGCAAACCAGCGGCCTGGAGTTTTGGTTGAGCGCCGCCGGTGAAGCGGACGGCGGATTTGCCCGCCGCTTGCGCCTGCGCCTGCCGCCCGGCCCACCTTCTCGCTCAGCCGCATTACCGGCTGAAAACCCCGCATTGGCACGGGCGCTATGCCTCAAAGTTGCCCGACAGGTGAGTCCCGAATGTTGCCATTTATTGAAATAAAAAGTGATCAGGTGCTGCTCGCCCCCGATCAAGTGCTGCTGCGCAGCGCGGACTATCAGGGCTACCTGACAGCCAATCAACTGGTGGAGCTGGCACGCGAGCGCGCGCAAGCCATCGAGCAAGGCGCGCATGATGTCTACCAACAGCAGAAGGCACTCGGCTGGCAGGCGGGCGTCGAACAAGCGCGCATCCAGCAAGCCACGTTGATCCAGGAAACCCTGGTGCAATGCAACCAGTATTACCGCCAGGTTGAGCAGCAGATGAGCGAGGTGGTGCTGCAAGCCGTGCGTAAAATCCTCAAGCAATACGACAACACTGAACTGGCGCTGAGCGTGACCCGCGAAGCGTTGTCGCTGGTGAGCAATCAAAAGCACGTAATCCTGCACGTTCAGCCTGAGCAAGTCGTGGCCATGCGCGAGCAAGTGTCGCAAGTGCTCAAGGACTTCCCCGAAGTGGGGTACGTCGAAGTGGTGGCCGATGCACGCCTGGACCAGGGCGGCTGCATTCTGGAAACTGAAATCGGCATCATTGATGCCAGTGTCGACGGTCAATTGGCAGCCCTGGGCCTGGCCCTGAAAAAGCCGCTTTAAGTTGACCGTGTAGTCGCTGTCGAGGTACGAGGCTGCGATCAATCAACCCGGGGGGATCAGGCACACCGTACTCATCGCGTGTACGACCGCTTCGCGCCCGGGCCCAGCCTCGTAATACTCGACAGTGGCTACAGGTATCGCTGGGTTATCGCGATTCTCGCAAAGTGACAAAAATGCGCCTGATACTAAAAAAGCCGTTGAAACGATTCCCTTAAGCTTTGCGCCATCAAGGACCTCAGGTTCTCCAAGGAGCGCATATGAAAATTCAGTCCACCCCGCCCGCCGGTCTCAATCCGGCTATCGCCGATACCCCGCCGCCTGCCGCGCAAACCCCGAAAGCCAAGTTATCCACAGACCCGATCGGCCAAAGCCTGAGCAGCGCGCTGAAAAGCGCCTCGGCGATTGTGATCAAAGATCAACTGCCAGACGTGGGCCGTATCAAGCTGGTAACGCCACAGCCACAAGGGGCCGCACACACCGTGGCCGAGCAGGCGGGCCAGCGCCAACTGACCTTGCGCCGTTTCGACAACGGCGTGGCGCAACTGGAACTCAGCCGCCCGCCTTTGACCAGCCTGGTGTTGAGCGGTGGTGGTGCCAAAGGTGCCGCTTACCCTGGGGCGATCAAGGCTCTGGAAGACAACGGCGCACTGGACGGTATCCGCAGCATGTCGGGGTCTTCCGCTGGCGGCATCACTGCTGCACTGCTGGCATCGGGCATGGGCGCGTCCGAATTCAAAACCCTGTCCGATGGCATGGACCTGATCGGCTTGCTCGATAGCACCCACAAAAAACACAAGCTGTTCCAGCGCATTTGCACCGAGATCGGCAATCTGGCGCAAAAGTATTTGCCCAAAATCGGCAGCTTCACGCAGTTGATTCTCAACGTGTTGCCGCGGGTTCAGTCCGAAGCCATGCCGCTGGAAAAAGTGCTGCGCGACGAATCGTCCAAAGCCGTGCTGGGGCAGATCAACGCTCACCCGCAGCTGGCCAATCAACCCGCGATTGCCGCCATCGCCCGCAAGCTGGAACAAGGCGGGGTTGTCACGTTCGGGGATCTGGCGCTGCTGAGCAGGCACATCCCGCAGATCAAGGAGCTGAACATCACCGGCACCGCGATGTTCGAAGGTCGCCCGCAGATGGTGATGTTTAACGCCAGCCTCACGCCGGACATGAGCATTGCCCGGGCGGCGCATATTTCGGGTTCGTTCCCGGTCGTGTTCAAACCGGTGGATGAACAGGCACAGCCGTTTCAGGCCGAAGGCGAACACACTCAATTCAAGGACGGCGGCGTGATGCTCAACGTGCCCGTGCCGCAGATGGTCGACAAGTCGTTCAACACCAGCCCGCTGCGTCAGTCGGACAATCTGATCCTCAAGTTCGAGGAGGAAGAAGGCGTGGCGCCTGACCGTGGCGGCCGTATCGGCGGCGCCTTCACTGACTGGTTGGTGGGCGCGCCTGTGGCCGCGCGGGTGATCCTGCAAAACGAAGCGCTGAGCGGGCATGACGACCAAACCGTGACCGTGCCGCTGAAAACCGAGAAGGGCGATTTCAGTACCACGTTTGGCGGCACGCTGAATTTCAGCATGCCGGACGACATCAAGAACCATCTGCAAGAACGCCTCGATCAGGCCGTCAGCGGCCACCTTGAAAACCGCAGCCAGTCTCGTGAGCAATACACCTTTGCCTCGATGGAAGAGGCGTTGATGGCACTGGATGACGAGATGCTCACCAGCTTGAGTGCACAAGACCCGGCCAGCGCCGGTGAAGTGTTGCAGTTCCGCCAGCAGGCACGCGATGCGTTCAGCCAATTGACCGTGGCGATTGTGGCGCAAAACGAGACCCCGGCCGGTCTGAAGCTCAACGACGTCATGCGCGGCGCGTTCACCCAACTGGACGCATTGGCCTCCACGCCCGAACGCAAGGAGTGGCTGGCCAAGGAACTCAATCACGCCGATAACGCCGATCACCAGCAATTGCTCAGTGCTGTGCGTGGTCAGGCCATTGAGTCGCCGGTGCTCAAAGCAGCGGTCGCCGAGATGCAACTGCGCACCGTCGCCGTGGTGGCCGACAACATCCGCAAGGAAGTCATCTTCCCGTCGCTGTACCGTGCCGGTCAGCCTGACGCCAACGTCGCCCTGTTGCGTCGCGCCGAACACAGTCTGGCCCGTGCCACGACGCCTGCGCAGGTGAACCAGGCGCTTGACGACATTATTGAGAACTATGGCGCGCGCAATAAACCGTGGAGCAAGCCCATCAGTTCCACCACGATTGACATGGCCAAGGCCTGGCGGATGGCGGGGTAAGCACACATGATCCTAGAGAAATGGTTAGACCAATGGGGCATCAGCCTGCCCGCTCACGACGCCGAGACCTGCCGCCTGCAAGTGGCCGATGACCCGGAGTTGGTGCTGGAAAAGATCCAGGGCGGCTGGCTGATGGCAATGCGCCTGGGCAGCGTCCCCAGCCCGATGCTTTTAGGGGTGCAGTTACAACTGCTGCAAGCCAATGGCCCGTTTTGTGCCTTGGCACCGGTGCATCTGGCGGCCGACAGTGCAGGGGATCTGGTGCTGTGGGTGGAGGTGCAGGAAGGGGCGGTGGACGTGCCAACCTTGAACCAGTGGTACGCCAAGCTGTGTCAGGGCCACGCGCACTTCAGCCCGCTGCTTGAAGCCGTGGTGGATCGGCCACAGCCGGTGTCAGGCGCGCGTTTGTTCGTTTGACCGCACAAACAGTACCCGCCCAGAGGGCTGTTTGACGTATAAACAGCCGTCATCCCCTAAAAAAAGGAAGTTCCAATGACGGTTGCCTTCTGGTGTGTGCTGATTGCCTTGTGTTTGCCGTACGTGTGTACCGCGGTTGCCAAGTTCAGTGGCGGTCGATTCGGGCCTCGGCAAAACCATGATCCTCGGGCGTTTCTGGACACCCTCGACGGTTTTGCCAAACGCGCCCACAGCGCGCAACTCAACAGCTTCGAAGTGACACCGGCGTTTGCCGCAGCGGTGATCATTGCCGACATCGTTGGCAACGCCCAGCCCGTCACCCTTGATGTGCTGGCAGTGCTGTTTATCACCAGCCGCCTGCTTTACATCATTTGCTACCTAGCTGACTGGGCTCTGTTGCGTTCACTGGTGTGGTTCATCGGCATGGGGCTGATTGTCAGCTTCTTTTTCGTGTCGATGTAAGCCCCCGCGCTTAGAAATCGCCCCACAGCTGTTGCGCCACGGCCAGCGCGACGACGGGGGCGGTTTCTGTGCGCAGCACCCGAGGCCCGAGACGTGCCGGTTGATAACCGGCGGCTTGGGCCTGCTCGATTTCGGGGTCGGTCAAACCGCCTTCAGGGCCGATCAGGAACGCCAGCCGTGAAGGTTTGGCGTGACTGACCAATGGCTCGGCCACCGGGTGCAGCACCAGCTTGAGATCCGCCTCGGTGGTTTTGATCCAGTCGTTGAGCACTACCGGCGGATGAATCACCGGCACTCGCGAACGGCCACATTGCTCGCAAGCGCTGATCGCCACTTGTCGCCAATGCGCCAGGCGCTTGTCGGCACGTTCGTCCTTGAGCCGCACTTCGCAACGTTCACTCATGATCGGCGTGATTTCATTGACCCCAAGCTCGGTGGCCTTTTGAATCGCCCAGTCCATACGTTCACCACGGGACAAACCCTGGCCGAGGTGGATGAACAGCGGGGATTCGATCTGCCCGGCGAAGGTTTCGTCCAACAGCACGCGCACGCGCTTTTTGCCGACCTCCAGCAAACGCCCCAAAAATTCGTGGCCCGAGCCATCGAACACTTGCAAGGCGTCACCTTCAGCCATGCGCAGTACGCGGCCAATGTAATGCGCCTGTGCTTCAGGCAACTCATGCTCACCGAGGCTCAAGGGCGCATCAATGAAGAAACGGGACAATCTCATGTCAATACTCTGGAAAAAATGCGCTTTGTAGGGGCGAACTCGCCCCTACGCAAAATAGGCGTTAGCCCGGATCACGAAAATCCGGGTGAAAGTTCGACGGGACCGCCACGCGGATGTCGCTGCGGGTCGCAATGTCGATGCCTTCAGTGGCCACCTCAGCCAAAAAATCGATCTGTTCTGGCGTGATCACGTAGGGCGGCAAGAAATACACCACGCTGCCCAAGGGACGCAACAGCGCGCCGCGCTCCAGTGCATGCTGAAAAACCTTAAGCCCACGGCGCTCTTGCCACGGATACGCCGTTTTAGTGGCTTTGTCCTGCACCATTTCAATGGCCAGCACCATCCCGGTCTGGCGCACTTCTGACACATGCGGGTGATCCACCAGATGCGCGGTCGAGCTGGCCATGCGCTGCGCGAGGGCCTGGTTGTTCTCAATCACGTTGTCTTGTTCGAAGATGTCCAGCGTCGCCAGCGCCGCCGCACACGCCAGCGGGTTGCCGGTGTAGCTGTGGGAATGGAGGAAGGCGCGCAAGGTCGGGTAGTCGTCGTAGAACGCGCTGTACACCTCATCAGTGGTCACACACGCGGCCAGCGGCAAATAACCGCCGGTCAACGCTTTGGACAGGCACAGGAAGTCCGGGGTGATACCGGCCTGCTCACAGGCGAACATGGTGCCGGTGCGGCCGAAGCCCACGGCGATTTCGTCATGGATCAGGTGTACGCCATACCGGTCGCAGGCTTCGCGCAGCAGCTTGAGGTACACCGGGTGATACATGCGCATGCCGCCCGCGCCTTGTATCAGTGGCTCGACAATCACCGCGGCCACCGTGTCGTGGTGTTCGGCCAGGGTCTGTTCCATCGCCATGAACATGTTGCGCGAATGCTCTTCCCAGCCCATGCCTTGAGGGCGCAAGTAGCAATCGGGGCTGGGCACCTTGATGGTGTCGAGCAGCAGCGCCTTGTAGGTTTCGGTGAACAAAGGCACATCGCCCACCGACATCGCTGCCATCGTCTCGCCGTGATAGCTATTGGTCAGCGTGACGAAACGCTTTTTGTTTGGCTGGCCGCGGTTGAGCCAATAGTGAAAGCTCATCTTCAGTGCAACTTCAATGCACGACGAACCGTTGTCGGCGTAAAAGCAGCGGGTCAGACCCTCGGGGGTCATCTTGACCAGGCGCTCGGACAACTCGATCACCGGTTGATGACTGAAGCCCGCCAGAATCACGTGCTCCAGTTGATCGACCTGATCTTTGATGCGCTGGTTGATGCGCGGGTTGGCATGGCCAAACACGTTGACCCACCAGGAACTCACGGCATCCAGATAACGCTTGCCCTCGAAGTCTTCCAACCACACGCCTTCACCGCGCTTGATCGGGATAAGCGGCAATTGCTCGTGATCTTTCATTTGGGTGCAGGGGTGCCACAAAACGGCTAAGTCGCGCTGCATCCACTGATTATTCAGGCCCATTTCCACTCTCCTGGCGCTGGCTCCCGGCGTGTGCGGGCAAACAATCGCGCAAGCCTATGCAATGCGCGAGCGTGTCACAAGCCATTGCGCACCCGCTGTGCGCCTCAACCACTCGAAGGCAAACCCTGGCTGCGCTATCGCGTATTGAGAAACCAGGTGCGTAAACGCTCAAACACACAGGCCAGCACGCCATCGTTGTGCACCAAGGCAATGCGCACATAGCCTTTGCCAGCAGGGCCGAAGGCACTCCCCGGCGTGACGAGCAGCCCTGTTTCGTCGAGAAGTGATTGAGTAAACGCCACATCACACGCGGGCACCACATGCCCAGGCAACTGAGCCCACAAAAAGAACCCGCCCTCTGGGGCTTCAACCTTCCAGCCCAAGGCGTTAAACGCTTCAACGGCAAGGGTTATCCGGTGTACATAACGTTCGCGGATAGGGCCTGACACAGATTCGAGCTGAGTCAGTATTTCGGTAGCCACGCGCTGAAAAGGCAAAAACATCCCAAAGTCGCTATTGAATTTAAGACGCTTCATCGCCTCAATCATTGACGGCGCCCCCAGTGCGAACCCCATACGCCAACCCGCCAGCCCGCATGACTTGCTCATGCTGTGAAGTTCAATCATGCAGGCCATGGCACCCTCCAGGTGTAAACCGGCGCCACGCAACATGCCCTCATCCGGGGCAACCTGCAATTCCGCATAGGCCCTGTCCAAGATCACGCGAAGCGAGTGCTGCCGGGCAAATGCCACGGTGCGTTGCAGAGTCTGTTGCGTGAGTATTGTTCCGGTCGGATTATTGGGCGAACACAGCACCACTAACCGTGCACGCGTCAGTTGCTGCGGCGTAATCAGACAGACATCCGGCTGGCCGTGTTCGTCGCACGGAAAGTACGCCACACGCGCACCGATCTGCTCTGCACAGGCGTGATAAACGCTGTATGAAGGCGCAGGCAGCAATACGGTGTCACCGGGTTTCAAGAAGGCGAACAGGGCGTAAAAGATGCCCTCTTTGCTGCCCAGCAGATCCAGTACGTGATGCCCGGCATCCAGCGGCACAGCGCTTGCACCTTCAAACCGGCGCTGATAGTAAGCAATCACTTGCTGACGCAATGCTTGATTGATATCAGGCCTGAACTCAGCGTAACCATGCAGTTGCGGGTCTTTTATGTGATGAATCAAGCGCTCTTGCCAATACCCGGCAGGCAGCACATCGGGGTTACCCACAGACAGGTCTATCAATTCAGGTAAAGCCCCGCCACTGCTTAACTGACGCTGTCGATACTGCTGAGTCATGGTTTTGAGCAGGACAAAGCCCTCGGCGGGAGGGCGTTGGGAGCGAGTCATCTGATGGGCTTTTCAAAATCACACATCGACTCACCCTCCAGGCGTTGGCGATACGCTGTTTCGAACACCTCTTTTTGCTGTGCAATTTGCGCCAACACCCAGTCCCAATCGTCGGAGGTCATCTCGGTGTTGCAAGGCGTCAGCAGAAAGGCGGTCGTGATGCGAGCCGGATCATTATTGATTCTGTAGTGAGGCACGATGCTGAACAACGGGAACATCTCACCGGCATTGGTGATGTCCCAGCAATGCTGCATGAACTGTTTGGCCACAGACTCATGGCTGTCACTGTCGCGCAGTAAGTCAGGCGCGAAAGGAATCAAAAAAACAACTTCATGCCCCAACGTCAGGTCATTGACCTGAGTAAACAGCCCCTGCCTTTTAATGGCCTCAGTCAGCGCATCGCGCGCGTGTTGCAGCTGTAATGCATACCCCGACACACCTAACCGACCATACTTTTTTAATACCACCCAACTGGCAAGAATCGCACCCGCAGAGCGGGAGTTTTCAAACGTATAGCGATACGCTCGAAACTGTCCTTTGTCGAAGTCCTTGTCACTGAACTTATAGTGACCATCGCCCAACTCATCCATAAAACGACGGTCTTGGCTGATGAAGTAACTGTTGTTATAGGGGCACATACCGGTCTTATGAAAATCAACACCGAAGGAATCAAAGTGTCCAATACCTGCAAAACGTTCACAGAGGGTCTTGAGACGATGCATCGCTGGCGCACCAATAGCGCACACTGCCGCCAGCCGCTCCAGGCCTCCCTTCAATAAAGTGAAGTAGACCCAGCCAATGACGCTGTCCAGGTGCAGATACGGTCGGTAGCTCAAGCCTTGCATGGCAACAAAATGGTCCACCACTGCCTTGACCTCACGCGTGTCATCACAGTTGAAATTGATCGTTGTACCGCCGCAACAAATGACCGCCGCTACTTTTTTACCCTGCTCATGCGCTTTGTTCAGCGCTTGTAACAAGGCCTGTGGACACATTTGTCCCTGTGCATTAGTCGATACACGCCAGCAGTTGGCGGAGCCCAAACCTAATTGGCTGGCAATATGTTCTACGCAGTAATGCCCGCCTTCACTGCACAAAATGACCGTGTCGCCTGGCAGGCCGTTAATCAGAGAGTGCGGCGTTATTCGACTCAGGGCCGCGCGGATGGCGTACATGAGGGTGATTTTTCCACCGCTGCATGCGATCCCCATTGCACTGTCCCAGCCCACCCATTTACCCACGGTGCGCGCCACCTGTTGCTCGACCAACAAGCTCTCGCCTGCGAACCCTTCCATCAAACAGTTGATGTTGTAAGCCGTGGCTAAATTCGCCGCCGCCGTGGCGTCAACATCCGGTTCTGCAATGATATTGAACAGGGCATATTTAGAGTGTGGGCGGATAGCGCCATTAAAAAAACGCGCCACTTCTTTCAACAAATCAGGTGCTGAAAGTGCGAAATCCTGCGTATCCGCCACGGCGTCCAGAAAGTTGAAGTGGCGTTGCGCAAAACGAGGGGGCGGCGTTATCGAGGGGGCTGATCGTTTATCCACCCACGCGCCGGACGACGTTAAACCCTGCACATACTCATCAAATTCCAGCAGGCGTTCAGTCATCGCCAGCGCGCTGCTCGACGGTCGGCTTTTTACCCCAACAGGCGGGTTATTACGTTTTAGAACAACCGACATAAAAAGACCTTTTAGTTCAGCCAAAGCGATTAAAACGGCTGGCGTTTTCGAGGCAAAATCTGTCGGTCATACGTGTTCATATCAAGCGCTAGTATGTAACTTGCTTTTGGACATAAAACGATACGCCCAGCCCAAGCCCATGCCTGCGGGAGTGCACGGGCAAGGTGTGGCGTACAAGCCACATCATTGCTGATTGTTTATCGCGAGCTGACGCGCGTGGGGTCTGACTGTTTTGCTCTGCCACCTCCCGAATGGGCAGCTCCACCTCGGTTACATCCGGTTTAATATTCCCTTAACCTCTTTGGGTAAGGTTACAGATCGTATTTATCGATACCTTACAGCGAAAAAATGCGCTTTCATTCGATAGGTAAACCATTAGTCTTAGGCCCAAGTTCCTACAGGATGTCGGCAATGCAGCTACGTAACTCTTCTTCTCGCTATGGCGCTGTCAGCGTTTTCTTGCATTGGTCTGTTGCGTTGGCGGTATTTGGATTATTCGCGCTGGGCTTGTGGATGGTCGGTCTCGACTACTACAGTCCTTGGCGTAAGGAAGCACCTGACCTGCATAAAAGCATTGGTCTCACGCTACTGGCGGTGATGGTCATACGTGTGGTGTGGCGCTGGATCAGCCCGGCACCGCCCGCTTTGGCCAGTTACAGCCGTGCTACCCGCATCGGTGCCACGCTCGGCCACGGTTTTTTGTATCTAAGTTTGTTCGCGGTAATGATTGCCGGCTACCTTATTTCCACCGCTGAAGGCGTGGGTATACCGGTTTTCGGGCTGTTTGAAGTGCCTGCACTGGTTTCCAGTCTGCCCGACCAGGCGGATGTGGCAGGTGTCGTGCACTTGTACCTGGCCTGGACCGTGGTGATTTTCGCCGGTTTGCATGGTCTAGTCGCACTCAAGCACCACTTTATTGATCGTGATGCGACCCTGACTCGTATGCTGGGGCGTAAAGCCTGATATTCAACCTCAACTCAAAAGGAATAGAACGCATGTTGAAAAAAACACTCGCCGCTTTGGCACTGGGTACTGCACTGCTGTCGGCCGGCCAGGTCATGGCTGCTGACTACACCATCGACAAAGAAGGCCAACACGCCTTTATCGACTGGAAAGTCAGCCACCTGGGCTTCAGCTTCATTCACGGTACGTTCAAGGACTGGAGCGGCACATTCTCGTGGGACGCCGCCAAGCCTGCTGACAGCAAAATCGACGTCACCCTGAAAACTGCCAGCCTGTTCTCGAACCACGCTGAACGTGACAAGCACATCGCCAGCAAAGATTTCCTGGACGTGAGCAAGTACCCGCAAGCCACCTTCAAGTCGACCAAAGTGGTGCCGACTGGCGAGAAAACAGCTGACGTGACGGGCGACCTGACCTTGCACGGCGTGACTAAGCCAGTAACGTTCAAAGCGACGTTCAACGGCGAAGGCAAAGATCCATGGGGTGGCGAACGCGCAGGCTTCAACGCGACCACGTCTGTCAACCTGAACGACTTCGGCATCAAGTCCCCAGGTACAGACCAGACGCTGACCCTGGATATTTCGCTGGAAGGTGTGAAAGCCAAGTAATAGCGCTTTCGTACAGATGAAAAACGCCCTGACTCGTGAGAGTCGGGGCTTTTTTATACCCAAACAAAAACGCCCCCGATCGTGCGATCGAGGGCGTTTTTTATCAGCCGTTTACTCAGCGGTTGCGGGTCAGCAACGCTGGTTTTTCACCGCGAGGGCGGTTCGGCAGTTGATCAAGCTGCTCAGGCGTCGGGAAGCGGTCGCTTTTCGACTCTTTGTGCATGATCTTTGGCTGGCTCTCGCGAGGACCTTTAACGGCTGGCTCTTGACGGGCATCGTCACGGACCGGGCGATTCTCGCGGCGGGCCTGACCGTCTCGCGGTGCGCCGCTGCGTGGGCCATTGCGCTTGGCTGGCGGTGTGCCAGTGGTCGCGCCACTGCCTGTGCGCGGGCCACTTGGACGAGCGCCGTTACGCGCAGCGGGAGCAGCCCCTGTACCCTGCGCCGGAGCGCCTGGACGGCGACCGCGGCTCTGGTTGTTTTTGTTCTGGTAGGGGCTGACGTAATCAGCGCGGTTACCAAAGTTATCCACATCGTCATCACGGAACTCGTCCGGGGCGCGGTTAGCGTCCTGACGCGGTGCCGATGGCGCTGACTGCTGACGTGGCTCACGGGCGGGCGTGCCTTCACGTGGCTTTTGCTCACGGGCCGGACGCTCACCGCGTGCGGCGGCAGGCTTTTCTTTACCCTTGTCCTTACCTTTGTCCTTACGACCACCGCCGCCGCCATTAGGACCGTCACCGCGTGGGCCGCGTGGTGGGTTGCGCGGGTTACGCACATCCGGACGCTCGCGCACTTCAGGCTTTTCAGCTTCGATGGTGCTGGAGTCAAAACCCATCAGGTCGCCATCGGCGATTTTCTGCTTGGTCATGCGCTCGATGCTTTTCAGCAGTTTTTCTTCATCCGGGGCAACCAGCGAGATCGCTTCGCCCGAACGACCGGCACGGCCTGTACGGCCAATACGGTGAACGTAATCTTCATCGACGTTAGGCAACTCGAAGTTCACGACGTGCGGCAGTTGGTCGATGTCCAGACCACGCGCGGCGATGTCGGTCGCTACCAGAATGCGCACACTGCCGGCTTTGAAATCAGCCAGCGCTTTGGTGCGCGCGTTTTGGCTCTTGTTACCGTGGATGGCCACAGCGCTAAGGCCGTGCTTGTCCAGGTATTCGGCCAAACGGTTGGCGCCGTGCTTGGTACGGGTAAATACCAGAACCTGTTCCCATGCACCGGCCGTGATCAAGTGCGCCAGCAAGGCACGCTTATGACTGGCAGGCAGGCGGAATACGCGTTGCTCAATACGCTCGACCGTGGTGTTGGGCGGCGTGACTTCAATGCGCTCAGGGTTGCGCAACAACTTGCCGGCCAGGTCGGTGATGTCCTTGGAGAACGTCGCCGAAAACAGCAGGTTCTGACGCTTGGACGGCAGACGGGCGAGAACTTTTTTCACGTCATGGACGAAGCCCATGTCGAGCATCCGGTCTGCTTCGTCGAGTACCAGGATTTCAACGTGGGACAGGTCAACGCTGCCTTGGCCGGCCAGGTCGAGCAAACGACCCGGGCATGCCACCAGCACGTCAACACCACGGGCCAGCGCCTGAACCTGAGGGTTGGTGCCGACACCCCCAAACACGCAAGCACTGACGAACTTCAAGTCGCGGGCATAGAGCTTGAAGCTCTCGTGCACCTGGGCGGCGAGTTCGCGAGTCGGGGTCAGGACCAGTACGCGCGGTTGACGCGGACCGTGACGCTGGGATTTGTCTGGGTGACCGTTGGGGAACAGCTTTTCCAGGATCGGAAGAGCGAAACCGCCGGTTTTACCAGTACCTGTCTGAGCCGCAACCATCAAATCGCGACCTTGCAACACGGCGGGAATGGCCCGCTGTTGCACCGGAGTAGGCTCGGTATAGCCCGCTGCTTCAATGGCGCGGACTAAAGCCTCGGAGAGACCGAGGGAAGCAAAGGACATGAGTAATCCTGTTCTAGTTAGGGCTTGGCCCAAAGGGATAGTCTTGCCTGGCGTGAATGGCGTTTATAGGAGACGCAATCCCGTCCGGTCCTGCTTCGGTCCTGAAGGTCCATTCGCACCGCTCGCGCTGGCAAGTGCTGCGCAGTAGCGGGGTTGAATGCCTTGTACAAGGACGAGCGGCCGGGCGTAAGCCTGGCGGAAAGCCCGCAGTATAACAGAGCATTCACGGCGCGCCGATTTCATGCTGCTCAACGGCTGGTTGCGCTAAATAACCCCGGAGCGCTGCCTGCGATAAGGCTCGAAGAGTCCTCAGGCAAACGGGTTGCTTCACAACCCTTCGCAACCTTGGGCAGCGACTACAGGGTACGGATTAGCGCGGAAGGTTCAGGTTGTTCCAGATCGCCAGGCTCGGCTCGGACTGGTTCAAGGTGTAGAAGTGCAGCCCCGGTGCGCCACCGTCGAGCAGGCGTGCGCACATGTCACTGATGACTTCTTCGCCAAACGCCTGAATGCTCTGCACGTCATCGCCATAGGCTTCGAGCTGCTTGCGAATCCAGCGTGGGATTTCAGCGCCACAGGCGTCAGAGAAACGCGCAAGTTTGCTGTAGTTGGTGATCGGCATGATGCCCGGCACGATCGGAATCGTGACGCCCGCCTCTTGAACGCGCTCAACAAAACGGAAATAGCTGTCAGCGTTGAAGAAGTATTGGGTGATCGCGCTGTCAGCACCGGCATGGGCCTTACGCACGAAGTTGGTGATATCGTCTTCGAAATTACGCGCTTGGGGGTGCATTTCCGGGTACGCGGCGACTTCAATGTGGAAGTGGCTGCCGCTCTCTTCACGAATGAAGCTCACCAGATCATTGGCATAACGTAGCTCGCCGCTGGCCATGCCCATACCCGAAGGCAGGTCGCCACGCAGCGCAACAATACGCTTGATGCCTGCGGCCTTGTACTGTGCCAACAGGCTGCGCAAATCGTCCTTGCTGTCGCCAACGCAGGACAAATGCGGGGCCGCAGGTACGTTTACTTCGCTCTCCAGTTGCAGCACGGTGTTGATCGTGCGGTCACGGGTAGAGCCACCGGCACCGTAGGTGCAGGAGAAAAAATCCGGGTTGTAGGTCGCCAATTGGCGAGCCGTGTTCATCAGTTTTTCATGTCCAGCATCGGTCTTGGTCGGGAAGAACTCGAAGCTGAAACGACGGTCTTGAGACATGGGAATACCCTTGCATACGCGCAGGCGGTTGATGACAACCCCTGACGCTGAACTCACACATAAAAAAAAGGCGGTCAGTACAAGCCTGACCGCCTTTTTCTAATCAGTAACGGTAAGCGTCTGGCTTGAACGGGCCTTCGACGGTAACGCCGATGTAGTCAGCCTGTTGTTTAGTCAGTTGCGTAACCACGCCACCAAAACCACGCACCATTTCCAGTGCGACTTCTTCGTCGAGCTTCTTGGGCAGCACTTCGACGGTCAGACGCTCGGCTTGCAGCTCGGCCGGCAGGTCAGCGTACTTCTGTGCGAACAGGAAGATCTGCGCCAGTACCTGGTTGGCGAACGAGCCGTCCATGATGCGGCTTGGGTGACCTGTGGCGTTGCCCAGGTTAACCAGACGGCCTTCGGCCAGCAGGATCAGGTAGTCATCGTTCTGCGGATCGAAATCGTTAGGGCCGGTACGGTGAACTTTGTGCACCTGTGGCTTAACTTCTTCCCATGCCCAATTTTTGCGCATGAAAGCGGTGTCGATTTCGTTGTCGAAGTGACCGATGTTGCACACCACAGCGCGCTTTTTCAGCGCAGCCAGCATGTTTTTGTCGCACACGTTGACGTTGCCGGTAGTGGTCACGATCAGGTCGATCTTGCCCAGCAGTGCAGCGTCGATGCTGGCGGCAGTGCCGTCGTTCTGGCCGTTGATGAACGGCGAAACCACTTCGTAGCCGTCCATGCACGCTTGCATGGCGCAGATCGGGTCAACTTCGGACACTTTAACGATCATGCCTTCCTGACGCAGGGACTGAGCCGAGCCCTTGCCCACGTCACCGTAGCCGATGACCAGTGCTTGCTTGCCGGACAGCAGGTGGTCGGTGCCACGCTTGATTGCATCGTTCAGGCTGTGACGGCAGCCGTACTTGTTGTCGTTTTTGCTTTTGGTCACCGAGTCGTTCACGTTGATCGCCGGGATCATCAGCTCGCCTTTGGCCAGCATGTCCAGCAGACGGTGTACGCCAGTGGTGGTTTCTTCCGTCACGCCGTGGATCTTTTTCAGCATGTCCGGGTATTTTTTGTGCAGCAGCTCAGTCAGGTCGCCGCCATCGTCCAGGATCATGTTGGCATCCCAAGGCTGGCCATCTTTGAGGATGGTTTGCTCAAGGCACCACTCGTACTCTTGCTCGGTCTCACCTTTCCAGGCGAACACCGGGATGCCGGCAGCAGCGATAGCGGCAGCGGCCTGATCCTGAGTCGAGAAGATGTTGCACGACGACCAACGCACTTCGGCGCCCAATGCAACCAGGGTTTCGATCAGTACGGCAGTCTGGATAGTCATGTGGATGCAGCCCAGAATCTTCGCGCCCTTGAGCGGTTGTTCTGCTGCATAGCGGCGGCGCAGGCCCATCAGAGCCGGCATTTCGGATTCGGCGATGAAGGTTTCACGACGGCCCCACTGGGCGAGGGACATGTCAGCGACTTTGTAGTCGGTAAAACCAGCAGGCGTGTTTACAGCGCTCATTTAGAGCCTCCATTCGTTTGATCGCGAATGGGCGCCGTTGTGCGTTTAGTGCCTGCCCAGGGAGCCCTGAACAAACAACGCCCCATCCGAGCCTGACAGGTTTTACCTGCTGCAGCGCCCCTCGGACAGGTGGCGGGAACGGTACTGGATGAAAATGACCGTTTTGAAGCGGAGGTGATTATAGCCATCAAGGCAGATGTTCCCAAGGCTTAATCCACGCCTTTTTCTATTTGCTTAATCGAGACCATAGTCGAAGCTTAATAGAGCGCAGCGCCAGGGTCTGACATGATGGCCCGCATCTAACGGCAGACGGTCAGGAGCGAACATGAACTTTCACACCCGCAAATGGGTAAAACCCGAAGACCTCAACCCCAATGGCACGTTGTTCGGTGGCAGCTTGCTGCGCTGGATCGACGAAGAAGCCGCTATCTACGCCATTGTCCAGTTGGGCAACCAGCGCGTGGTGACCAAATACATCTCGGAAATCAACTTTGTCAGCGCCTCACGTCAGGGCGACATCATCGAGTTGGGCATCACCGCCACCGAATTCGGCCGTACCTCGATCACCCTCACCTGTGAAGTGCGCAACAAGATCACCCGCAAGAGCATCCTCACCGTCGACAAAATGGTGTTCGTTAACTTGGGTGAGGACGGCCTGCCTGCTCCGCACGGACGCACAGAAATCAAATACGTCAAAGACCAGTTTCAGGACGATGCAAACAGCGAAACATAAACTGTCGACATAGGTATTTTTCAACGCAAGTGGCTGGATACTTTTCCTCAGGCGCCTAAAAACCTGCAGGAAGTTGCCAGAAAGGCGATTCCACAGCCTTTCTGGCGCCATCGTGAGCCTTCCAGATGCTCATAGGGCATGCCTGATTTTTGTGTGGCCTTATCGTTCAGCGCACAGACAACCCACACGGCTTTTTGTACCTTGCTCTTTCTTCAGCAAAGCGCCTGATCTTGAGAGAGCCCAAGCTGCATGAAAACTGTCGCGCCGCGTCTATTTCCCTCGACCTTACCGCTCACCGACCGGACGCCAGGCACACGGACCGACGCCCAGGCGGCTCGAACACTCTTAACCGAAAATGCAGGTGCACGCAGAGTCACCTTTCACCTCAACAGCAACGCCAGCGTTGATCTGATGCTCTCCCCCCCGCCTGTGACTCAACTCATCCTCAGCGGCGGCGGCGCCAAAGGCATCGCCTTTCCAGGCGTCATACAGGCGCTTGAGGACAAAAATCTGCTCAAAGGTGTGGTAACCATTTGCGGCTCGTCAGCGGGCGGTATTTCAGCCGCACTGCTGGCCAGCGGAGTGAGTGCCACCGCGTTCAGCGCATTGACCAATAGCATCAGCTTCCCGCAGCTGTTGAACAGCACGAGCAGCACCTTGGCAAGCCTGCAAAATGCCAGCACCGCGCTGGGGAAAATGCTCAGCCATTTACCGGGAAAAACAGGCACCTTTTCGCAGTTGTTACTGACCGTGCTGCCGCGCCTTCAATCCAAAGCAGAACCGCTTGAAGAACTGATACGCACCGAATCGCGCAAAGTCATTCTTGCCCACATTGCAAACATGACACGCGAGACACGCACCGCGTCCATCATGGCCATTGCTGACAAATTGCACACGGGAGGTGCAACCACCTTCGCCGACCTCGATGTACTGAGCCGACACATTCCTGAAATCAAACAACTCAATATCACCGGTGTGGGCATCTTCGGGGGCCGCCAGCAACTAGTGCTGTTCAATGCCAGCTTAACCCCGGACATGGATATCGCCCGCGCGGCGCACATTTCAGGGGCGTTGCCGATTCTATTCAAGCAGCCTTCTGAACAACGCCTGGCGTTTCAACAAGACGGTCAAAAAAACGCATTTCAGGACGGCGGCTTGCTACTCAACACCCCTGATATTGATATCTACGAACCCCCCGCCCACAGTAGCCCTTTCAGCGCGGCCGAAAAACTGATCGTACGCTTTGAGCCCGGGGCGGCGAAAACCGCAAACCCCAAAGGTAGTTTTATCAGCCATGCCATCAACCAACTCACAGGACTGCCTCCTGACGGAGCCAAAAACTTTGCAAAAAACCGAAGCGAGTCGTTTTCCGAGCAGCGTGTCGCGCTGCCCCTAAACACCGCCCTGGGCGATTTTCGCGGCACGTTCAATGGCACGGTCAACTTCACAATGAACCTGAGCGTCAAACATCATCTCCAGGGACTCTCTCGCCAAGCCGTCATTGAACACTTGGACAAGCGCGCGGCCGTACGCGATCAGCATCACTTTGCTTCGGTGCAAGATGCCGTTCTGGCCATGGACGATGAGATGTTCAGCAGCGTAGCGCCCGCCCTGGAGAAGCTGGGCGGGCACGCTGATATTTTGCATTTTCGTCAGCAGGCACAGACCTCGTTGGGGTCACTTGACGCTGCGATCAGCGAAGCTAACACGGCACCCTCGCTGAAATTAACGCAAAAGCTGGGTGCAGCATTACGTAACCTCGACGCGCTGGCCCGTCGCCCGGAACAGATCGAATGGCTAGGTAAACAGCTCAATGTGGCCGGGAACTGCAACTTCCAGCAATTACTGCAAAGCGACTTGAGTAAGCACGCCAACCTGTCGAAAGTCCTGACCAGCGCCCACGCTGAAGCCAAAAAACGGAATGTGGCCGTGATCGCCGAGAATTTCACGCGTGAAGTGATCTACCCGGCATTGTTTCTGCCTGGCCAGCCCGAGACCAACCTGAATCTGTTGCGCCAGGTCGAGCAAACGCTCAAACACGCAACAACTGCCACTGAGGTTAACCAGGCGCTGGACGACATCGTTAATAAGTACGTCGCACGTAACAAGCCCTGGAAGCATCCGCAGGGGGCCACCACCGTTGGTCTGGCCAAGGCGTGGCGCATGCAGACCTGACCCCTGCGCCATTGAACAGCCCTGAGTCCTGTGTGTCGTACCTACACAGCCCACCTCGGATTCAGGTACCCATCATGGCCACTCAACACGGCAGTAAAACTCCCAATCTGTCGGCTGAAGAAGAGCACGACGTCACCAAAAACCAGCCACCACGCGCCGCCGTGCTGCACGAGATTATTCGTTTACAGGGCGACCAGGAGCTGGAACGCAGCATCGCTGCACTATTCTGGTCAGCACTGGCCGCCGGGCTGACGATGGGTCTTTCGCTGATGGCGATGGGCTTGCTCAACTCACGCCTGCCCAGCGGCGAAGCGTTTAAAGTGATTGCCAGCTTTGGCTACTGCGCAGGTTTTTTAGCGGTGATTCTGGCGCGCCAGCAGTTGTTCACTGAAAACACCCTGACGGCCGTGTTGCCCATCATGAGCAAACCGACGTTAAGCAATTTCGGGCGTTTGTTCAGGTTATGGGGCGTGGTACTGGTCGGTAATCTGCTCGGTACGCTACTGGTGGCCTACGTCATGCTGCACTTGCCGATTTTTGACACCCAGACCGACAAGGCCTTTCTTGAAATCGGCCGCAAGGTCATGGAAAACGACACTTCGCAAATGTTTGCCAAAGGCATTATCTCGGGCTGGATGATCGCAACCATGGTGTGGATGATCCCCTCCATGGAAAGCGCCAAGATGTGGATCATCATCCTCATCACCTACCTGATGGCGCTGGGCGACTTCACGCACATTGTGGTCGGCACCGCAGAGGTCTCGTACCTGGTGTTTGCGGGTGAGTTGCCATGGAAAGACTTCTGGCTGGTGTTTGCCGGTCCGACCCTGGCGGGCAACATCATTGGCGGCAGTTTTATCTTCGCCCTGATCAGCCACGCGCAAATCCGCAGCGACAACAAAAAGCCGCAAAAGACTTAAGCGCCCTTTAATACGCGCTGACGAGAGCCGGGGCGCGAACCCGCCGTCATCCTGATGACGCCGGGTTCGCGGACACACAGGGGCTTTAAATCACGTAATGCGCGATGGCCACAAAGTGCAACAGGCTGCCCGCAATCACAAACAAATGCCAAATACCGTGGGCATGGCGCAGGCGGTGATCGAGGGCAAAAAAGATAATGCCCACGGTGTACATCACGCCGCCCGTGGCCAGCCAAATGAAGCCTGCCGTGCCCAGCGCCGCCAGCAAGGGCTTGACTGCCACCAGTACAATCCAGCCCATCACCGCGTAAATCACAATGGACAAGATACGCGCCTCAGAGCGCGGCTTGATCTCTTGCAACATGCCAATCACGGCCATGCCCCACACAATCCCAAACAGCGACCAGCCCCACGGCCCATGCAAGGTCACGAGGCAAAAAGGCGTGTAGCTGCCTGCAATCAACAGGTAAATCGACAAGTGATCGAACTTCTGCATGATCACCTTGGGCCGCCCGCGCACGCTGTGGTACACGGTCGACACGCTGTACAACAACACCAGCGTGACGCCGTAAATCGCGGTGCTGACTATTTTTTGCGGGCTGCCATCAAGGCACGCCATGACCAACAACCACACACTGCCCACTGCGGCGGCCACCGCCCCCAACAAGTGAGTCCAGGCGTTGAGCTTTTCTCCGTGATACATCTGCAACATCCTCAAGAGCCGATAGTGCGACTGCCTCACTTTGATACGAGATAAGGGTCAAGGTTGCGAACTTAAAGGGCAATGCGGCGTTCGTCGAGGGGACTTGGGGGCAACCCCGACACCAAACGCTCCAAGCCCCACAAATCAGGGATTTTCGCCACATGCTCGCCCACTTGCACGGCGGCACGTTCCAGCGGGCAAAGGGGCACGTCGACAAAGCTCAGTTGGCTGTCGAGTTTGTAGGAGCGCGGAATGCCCTGAACCACCATCGCGATGTATTTCAACGCCGGGTTGGCACTCAAGGTGTTGAGGATGACGATGCGCGCCCGTTCGCCAATCAGCAGCGGGCTGCCGCATGCAGCCTCAAAGCTGATGAGTGGCAATGGGTGGTCGCGCCAGGTGATCTGGCGCAGATGCCACGGCGGGGAGTCGCTGCTGGGTTCGCCGCGCTGGTAGTCGATCAACTCGGCAATCGCGACGTTGGGCAACAGCAAGTAGCGGTCAGCCAGCGGCAAGAGCAGGCAGGTGAGGCTGCCAACACGGTGGTCAAGCATGGAAGCGGCTCCAGTAGGCGATGCGCTCCAGCAACACAGACTCTTGATACGGTTTGCCCAAGTAGTCGTTGACGCCAATGGCCATGGCGCGGTTCTGGTGCTTTTGCCCGGTACGCGAGGTGATCATGATGATGGGCATGTCTTTGAGACGCGGGTCGTTGCGCACATGGGTGGCCACTTCAAAGCCGTCCATTCGCGGCATTTCAATATCCAGCAGCATCAAGTCCGGGGTGTGCTCTTCGAGCACGCTCATGGCGTCAACCCCGTCTTTGGCGGTGATGACGTTCATGCCGTTACGTTCCAGCAAGCGGCTGGTGACTTTGCGCACGGTGACGGAGTCGTCCACCACCAACACCAACGGCGGACGCACCGCCGGGATGAATTCAAGGCTGCCGCTGACTTCATGATGGGCGCGCTGCAAGGGTTGACGCACTTGATGGGCACGTATGTAGGCGAGCAAATCAAGGATCAACACCACGCGCCCATCGCCCAAAATCGTGGCCCCCGACAACCCTTGTACAGCGGCAAATTGCGGACCCAGGCTCTTGACCACGATTTCGCGCGAGCCGGCCAGCGCATCCACTTGCAGCGCCACGCGCATGTCTTGGCAATGCACCAGCAACACCGGCAATGAATGCTGCTCACCGGCCAGTTTAGGCTTGACCACGGTTTGCAATAACTCGCCCAAATAACGCAATTCGTAGGTCTGGCCGCCGTAGTGATACAGCGGCGGGTTGAGCTGGTAATAGCCTTCCAGTTCGTTGGGCATGACGCGCACGATGCCTTCGACGGTATTGATCGCAATGGCGTATTGCTCATCCGCGCACTGCACCATCAGTGCGCGGTTGAGCGACACGCTAAACGGCAACCGGATCTGAAAATGCACACCCTGCCCTGCCACCGAATCGAGCGTCATGCTGCCGCCCAACTGCCGCACTTCTTCATGGACTACGTCCATGCCCACGCCACGCCCGGAAATCTGGGTGATTTTTTCAGCAGTAGAAAACCCCGGCTGCAAGATGAACTGCAACACGTCGCGGTCGCTGACACTGTTGTGCGGGTCCAGCAAACCGCGATGAATCGCCTTGCGCCGCACCGCTTCAAGCGGAACACCCGCGCCGTCATCGCGGATATCAAACACCACGTCGCCGCCTTCGTTAGACAACTCCAGCGTGATCAGCCCTTGCTCGGGCTTGCCGCTGGCATGGCGCACATCGCTCGGTTCCAGGCCATGATCGACCGCGTTACGCAGCATGTGCTCCAACGGGGCAACCATGCGCTCCAGGACGTTACGGTCGATTTCAGCTTCAGCATTGATCACGCTGAACTCGACCTGTTTGCCCAGCTCGCTGGCCACTTGGCGCACCACGCGTTTGAGGCGCGGCAACACCCGTTCAAACGGCACCATTCGCGTGCCCATCAGGCCCTCTTGCAGTTGCGTGTTTATCCGCGCCTGCTTTTGCAGCAAGTTGTGAGCGTCTTGGTTACGGGCGGCCAGCGTGGCTTTGAGGTCGAGCAAGTCGGACGCAGATTCAAATAACGCCCGAGACAACTGTTGCAGCTGGGAGTGACGGTCCATTTCCAACGGGTCAAATTCGTCGTATGCCAGACCATCGCTCTCAGTGTGCCCACGACTGTGGCGCTGGCCCTGGGTTTCAGTGTCCAGACGCCGCAGTTGGTCGCGCATGCGCTCAAGGGTGGTCTGCATTTCGTTGAGCGCAACCTGACCATCATTGATTTGCTGCTCAAGGCGACCCCGGATAATCGAGGTTTCACCTGACAGGTTGACCATGTCTTCCAGCAACTCGGCAGGCACCTTGACCATGTCCAGGCCCGTGCGCTCCCCTTCGGTCATGGTGGCGCCCGGGGGTTCAGCCTTCGTCGAGGCAGGCGCTTGAACCGCCTGCCGGGCATTGCGTTCGGTGTCACGAATGCGTTCGATCAAATCCTGGGGCGACTGCACAGGCTGACCGCTGCGCAGCGCATCCAGCATTTGTGCAGCCCGGTCATGACAGTTCTGCAACAAGGCGAACAAATCGGCACCGGGAGGCAGCACGCCTGCTGACACATCTTCGAGCAGGGTTTCCAGCTCGTGGGCAAAATCACCAATGGCGGCGATTTCAACCATCCGCGCCCCGCCCTTGAGGGTGTGCAGGTCTCGCAGCAGGTTTTCGACTTCCACCGTACCTTGAGGCTCAGCTTGCCAGCGCGTCAGGGCAGCGCCGGAGCTTTCGAGAATGTCGAAGGCTTCTTCGAGAAAGATGTCCAGCAGTTCAGTGTCGCCGCCTGAGGCCCCATCAGGTGGTGCGACGGGCAGTTCGGCAGCCGGGTGGGGGTGATGCCGAAACCCGCGAATGGCGTCGATCAATTGGTTGGGTTCGCGCAACGGTTGCTGCTGTTGCAAGTGTTCGAGCATCAGCGCCAACTGCGCATGGCTGCGGTGCAGCAAGTCGGCCAGCGCCGGGCTTTCGCTGGCGCGCCGATCCAGCAGGCCTTCGTACAAATGCTCAAGTTCTTGGGCCAGGTCGCCCACCGGACCAATGCCCGCCATGCGCGCCCCGCCTTTGAGGGTGTGCATGTCACGCTGCAACGAAGACAGCGGTGCCAGACTCTCCGGCTCACTCAGCCAGCGCTGCAAGGCCTGGTCCGCGCTGTCAAGGATGTCGACCGCCTCTTCCAGAAAGATGGCGACGATTTCGTCATCCATCGACTCGCCTTCGCCCGCCAATGTGCCTGCCTGTAAATGAGCCGTGGCAGCCCCCAACTCGGTGATGTCGAGGGTTTGGCTGCCCTCACGTCGAATCAGGCCCGTGGCATCGGGCGCCAGCCCCTCGTGCAGCAACCGGTGCAGCGCGTCAATGCGGATCGGTTGCGGGGTAATGTCCTGGCCCGCAGCCAGTTGGTCGAGCATGTTGATCAACGCTTCGTGAGCCTGTTCGGCTTCGTCAAAAAAACGCGCACTGGCGGCCAGGCTGCTTTCTTCCACTGCGCCGTACAGGTCAAGCAAGGCTTCGCACAGGGCATCGAAGGGCTGTAAATCCAGCAGGTGCGCTGACTCGCCCAACGCCGTCAATTGGTCCAGCAACGTGTCGAGACCTGCGCGCTCGTGCGGCTGTTGCCGCCAATGGCGCAGCACGTCTTCGGCCTCAAACAGGGTGTCCATGCCCTGCTCCAGAAATGCACCGATACGCTGCGGGTCACGGGTGGGTCTCGCCGCATTGCCGGGCGTATTGAGCAGCACGTCCAGGCGGTCGGCAATCAGGTGCTCAGTGCGCTCAATCAGCGAGCGGGCACCGTGAATCTCGGCCAGCGGATCACTGTCCAATTGTTTCAGGCCGCGGTGCAGCAGGCCGTCGGCCTCAAGCAGCAACTCGATTTCGTCCAGGTCCAGCACCAGATGGTGTGCTTTGTATTCACGCACCAAATGGTCCAGCGGCGCGGCCAGCTCAGCCATGCGCAAGACACCCGCCATGTGCGCGCTGCCTTTGAGGGTGTGCACGGCACGCTGCAATTCGTCGCTGGCATACAGCGGCAGTTGCTCGCTGGCGTGATCGAGAAAACGCTTAAGTGTGTCGAGGTGGCTTTGCGCTTCTTGACGGAAAATATCGAGCAATTGCGGGTCGAAACCGAGGGACTCTTGCTCAATCAACAGCGGCAGTGGATGACCTTTGGACAGGTGATGGGCTTGGGCGGCCAGTGTGTCGACGTCATCACGCTGACGTTGACGGCCCTCGGCAAACGCTTGAATCAAACCGGGCAACACGCGCAGTACATCTTCGAGTAACTGATAGATCGCCGGGACCGGCGCAACCTTGCGTTCAATCACACGATTGAGCAGGTTTTCGACCGCCCATGCCAACTCGCCCAGTACCAACGCGCGCACCATGCGTCCGCTGCCTTTGAGCGTATGGAAACCGCGCCGCAGTTCAGCCAGCGCAGCGCTGTCCGCCGGGTTGGCAACCCACTGCGGCAAGGCCTGGTGCAGCATGCTCAGCACTTCATCGGTTTCTTCGAGAAAAACGTCTAACAGCTCTTCGTCTACCCGCGCTTCATCCACGGGGGGCGGCAGCAAGCTGGCGGGAATGTGTTGCGCGGGCGGGTTGAGCGCCGACACCGGGTTTGCCAGCACCTCGGCCAGGCTCTGCATGACCTCGGGGTCCTGCAGCTCCTGCAAATCCTGCATCACCAGCACCTCGGTGGGGCTGAGGATGTCTTCGAGCAGCGGCACATGGCGTTCGGTCGGCGCATAGCCCAGCGCGATGAGGCTGCTTTCGGCCCGGTCCAGCACCTGCTCGCCCGCCGCGCCGGGGTCTTGGGCCAGGCGCTCCAAGTAGTATTCGATGCTCACCAGCGCGTCAGCCAGGCGGTCGATGTGCTGCGCGGTTACAGGCTCAGTGCCCAGCAACCAATGCTCACACAGGTAATCGTCGCAGGCTTGCAGCAAGTCGGCGGCGCGGTTGAGCGGAATCATCGCCAGTGCCCCGCGAATTTGCGTGAGCAGTGCAGGTACGGGCTGCAAATGTTGACGATCAAAACCGCCCGCCAGAGAGTCGCTGATCAAGTCTTTGGCTTCATCGAAGACGATGCGCGCTTCTTTGATCACCAATTGGTGAATCTGCATCAAGTCGGTGGTCGGCAAACGGCTTTCTTCACGCTGCGAAGGCTCGACAGTACCGACCATGCCCGCCAGCGTGGCTTCGACGTACAACAACGCCGCTGCCACATCCATCAACACGGCATCAGTGGGTTCGCGCTGACCCTGGGCCAAGCTCTGGACCACGGCCAACTGGTCGATGATGACCTTGCGTGGCTGGCCGAAACCCAGCACGGCCAGGGTGTCGGCGATTTGGCGCAAAGGCGCCATCAAACTGTTGAGTTCGGACACATGCGTGCGGTCACTGCGCACAAACAGGTCAAGACGCTCTTTGACCCGCACCAGCTCTTCGCACAAGGCGGCCACCACCGAGCGCATGGCGTCCCGGTCGGGACCGGCGAGGCGAGCACGCTCTTCGTCGACCATTGCCGCGTCGGGCATGGCTTCATCCAGCTCGTAATGGTTTTTCAAACTGAGCATTTTCGGCGTCGGGCGCTCGGCCTTGGCGATGTAAAACAGCAGGCTGGTGAGCAACACATCAGAGGCTGGCTGGTTAAGCGCTTCAATCCCCTGGGTGTGCAAACGCTGGAGTTCTTTGTCAGTGTCTCTGAGCAAGCTGCGCAAGGCCGGACTGTTGCCCACTTTGCCCTTGAGCATGCCTTCGACCAGCGCCGTGGCGATGTTCCACAGCGCATTGAGCGGCGCACCCTGACACAGCGCTTCGAGTTGCGTAAACACACTGGCCAGTTGCTCCAGTTGGCGCTGCACATCGTCTTCGCGCAGCAACCCCAACAGCGACGTTTGCAGGGTTTGGCGCCAGGCGCGCACCTGCGCAGGCAGGTCGGCCGGGGAGCGTTGCGCCAAGGTCGCGTGATCAAGCGGCGCCAGCACCTGCAACGGTGGGCTGAACAAACTGGTTTCTGACAACAGCGACTCGCCCCTGGCAGTGCGCAAGTCGTTGATCAATGGCAACACCACCAACGGCCAGTCGCGCCGGGCGCTGTGGACGCGCTCCAGGTACAACGGCAATTGGTTGAAGGCCTGTTGCAGCACACGTACCGCTTCGTCGAGTTGGCTGACGCGGCGCTGTTGCAACGCGATCACCAGTTGCTCCATCTCTTCTGCCAGCAGGGCTGCGCCGTAAAACTCGACCATCAACAAGCTGCCATGCACCTGATGCACGCACGCCAGACACTGCGCCAGCGCTTCGGGCGTCGTTTGCCGGCCGTCGCTGTCCAGTGCCACGCGGGCCTGCTTCAAGGTTTCGGCAATTTCGCCTTTGACCCACTCAAGGGCCACATAGTCGTGCCGGTCAACCATAACGACTCCCCTCAAACGTACGCCGCACTAGTGAGGCCCTGGTGTTTTTTGCGTGTCCGGCAAGGTAAAACCGGACACCGAGCGCCGCAATTGGCTGGCCATTTTGGCCAGGTTGCCAATGCTGTCGGCGGTAGCGGTTGACCCGGATGAAGTTTGGCTGGTGATTTGCTGAATGACGCTCATGGTCAAGGAAATCTGGCCCGCCGAGGTGGTTTGCTGCTGCGCGGCATTGGAGATGCTTTGAATCAGCTCGGCCAGGTTTTGCGACACGCCTTCGATCTCTTCCAGCGCCACGCCCGCGTCTTGCGCCAAACGGGCGCCGCGCACCACCTCAGTGGTGGTTTGCTCCATTGAGATCACAGCCTCATTGGTGTCGGCCTGAATGGCCCGCACCAGCGTTTCGATCTGACGCGTGGCCGCCGACGAACGCTCGGCCAAACGTTGTACCTCGTCCGCCACCACGGCAAAGCCACGCCCGGCATCGCCAGCCATCGAGGCCTGAATCGCGGCGTTCAAGGCAAGAATGTTGGTTTGATCCGCAATGTCATCAATCAGGCTGACGATGTCGCCGATTTCCTGAGACGACTCGCCCAAGCGTTTGATGCGCTTGGCGGTGTCCTGAATTTGATCGCGGATGTTGTCCATGCCGTGAATGGTGTTGTGCACCACTTCGTTGCCTTTGTTGGCAATCGCCACAGAGCGCTCGGCCACCGCAGAGGACTCGGACGCGTTGGCCGACACCTCATCAATCGATTGCGCCATTTGCGCAATGGCGCCCGACGCTTCGGCGATCTGTTGCGCCTGATGCTCGGAAGCCTCGGCCAGCTGCATCGCGGTGGCTTGCGTGTCTTGCACGGCCGCAGCCACTTGCCCGGCTGTCAGGTTGATGGTGGCCACCAGATCGCGCAATTGATCGACCGAGTAATTGATCGAGTCGGCAATGGTGCCGGTGAAGTCTTCGGTCACAGAAGCGGTGACGGTCAGGTCGCCGTCGGCCAAATCGGCAATTTCATCCAGCAGACGCATGATGGCGTTTTGGTTACGGTCGTTCTTCTCAGCGGTTTCATGCAGTTGGCGATTGGTTTCACGCACCATCACCAGCCCGATCAGGATGATCGAACCCAGCGCAAGCAGGCCCAACACATAGCCACCGATAATATCCAGCGAGCGACCGCTGGCCAGGTTTTCAAAACCGTTGGCCAACATTGACGCTTCATCGAGCAGGGTTTGTGACAGGCTGAAAATGTTGCTCGCCGCCTCACGCACCTGGAACAGCTGTGGCGAGGTTTCGAGGATTTCATCCACCGAACCGGACACAAACTGGAACAGCTCCGAGATCTCCAGCAGGCGGGCGCGGGCATCTTTATCTTCGACCTGTGAAATGCGCAGCCCCGCATTGCCTTCGAGCATGCCGTTAAGCACCTGGCCAAAACGGTTGGCGTCGCGGCCAAACGCATCGGCGGCTTGCGCGGCGGTTTCATCACCGGCCAGCACCGTGTTGACCGCCCCCAGAATGCGTTCGGCCAGCAGTGACTGGCGCTGGGCCAACGCCACCTGACTGGCGGGAGCGCCACGTTGCAACAGAATCTCGACCACTTTTTCGTATTCGACCTGCAACTGCGGCACGGTCTCGGCCAGCGTAGCGGCCACCTGGTGCAGCGACAGCACCGTTTGCTCACTGGCCAAAATGGCGTTGGTATTGCTCAGCAACTGCTCCCAGTCGCGCTGAACGGCCTGCATTTCTTTGTGCACGGCGGGCGGTGCGGCAGGAAGGCCGGTGACCGGGTCGCCTTTTTTCAGGTAGCCCCAACGCTGGCTGAAGTCGTTACGTGCATCGCTCAGCAGACGGAAAGCCGCAGCCTTACCGGCCGCCGCTTCGGTGGCATTTTTGGCGATGCGTTGGGACAGCACCCGCAATTCACCCGCGTGGCTGATGTATTGCTTGTCGTAGTTGGACTGGGTATTGAGGTAAGCAAAGTTGGCGAACAACAGCATGATGAACACGATCAGGGCGATAAAAAGCACGATGATCTGCGAACGACTGCGCGACCCTTCCATTGGTTTAACGGTTTTTGCTGTGATCATCGATCAGGCCCTGAGATGCTGTTTTAACGCTTGAAGTGACAGACGCTGCCCACTCACACAGCGACCGCCCAAAATTCAGGCGACTGGGCCAGCGCAAACGGGCTAAAGACCCACCATTCATGCTCGCCCGCGAAGCGCCCTTGCACATAGGGCAGGAATGGCAGGCCGGGGGACGCGGGTTCACAGGCGTTTAAATCGCTCTGGGCAAAATGCTGCATACCCAGCACTTCATCGACCTGAAGGCCCACAAAGATGTCTTCGAACTCCAGCACCAGTACCCGGCGCTGTTTGCGCAAAGGCGATAATTCAACGCCGAAAAAACCGCACAGATCCATGATCGGCAGTAATTGCCCCCGCAGATTGGCCACTCCCCTGACCCAAGACTTGACGCCCGGCAACAAGGTAAACCGCGGTTCATGGAGGATTTCGGCAATTTCACCCATCGGCGCCACGAAACACTGCTCGCCGATGCGAAAACCGATGCCGCTCCAGGCCTGGGCCTTGACTGGATCCGCCACCAGGCCTGCGGCCAGTGAACGACAGCGCTGGTCGATCTCAAGCAGCAGCTCGAAGGCAGTCTGTGAGTCAGGCATCGGGCTGGCGCGGCGACGCAGGCTTTGTTGCCAATGCCTTTTTAAGCGTCTGGAACAGGAGTACTTCATCGACGGGCTTGGTGATGTAATCCACTGCTCCCTGGCGTTTGGCCCACACCCTATCGGTCTCCTGATCCTTGGTGGTGACCACGATCACAGGAATGGCGCTGGTTTCAGGGTCTTTCATCAACTGGCGCGTCGCCTGAAAACCATTAAGCCCCGGCATCACGATGTCCATCAGCACGGCATCGGGTTTTTCCTGACGCGCCAATGCGACGCCATCTGCGCCGTTGGTCGCCTGAAGCACTTCATGACCGCTTTTTTCCAACATTTTAGCCATTTTGGACATTTCAGTCGGCGAATCATCGACGATCAGAATGCGAGCCATGGTGTTCCCCATCTATAAGGTAATTGGCCTGCGGGCCGGGAATCATTGAGCGGTTTGCACAAATGTGAACCCTGGCACATGGGCCTTGATCGCACTCAGCAGTTCATCCCGGCTAAAGGGTTTGGTCAAAAATTGATCAGAGCCCACAATCCGTCCCTTGGCCTTGTCAAACAGACCGTCTTTGGATGACAGCATAATCACCGGCGTCGACTTGAACGATCGGTGGTTTTTGATCAGCGCACAGGTTTGATAGCCATCAAGGCGCGGCATCATGATGTCGACAAAGATGATGTGCGGATGATGATCGACAATCTTGGCCAATGCATCGAAGCCATCGAGCGCGGTAATCACTTCGCAGCCTACGTTTTTCAGCAGCGTTTCGGCAGTGCGGCGAATGGTTTTTGAATCATCAATCACCATCACCTTCAAGGTGCTGGAATGCGTGTCCATATGTGCTCTACCATCGCCACGGCGACCCGTTTTGTTACAACTTTGCCAAATTTCAGCTCAAATCCTTAAGGGACAAGGGCTGCAAGTGCTGTGCGAGCCTTTTTAGCACAGTCTCTACATGCAATCTATCGGACGGGCCGCGCCATGCCGGGCGAGGCGGTTTTTCCTTGACCGAGACCCCACTCAGCGCCACTCTGGCGCCACTTTTTGAAGACCTGCTTATCGTGCAGGCGCTGACGAGGTAGCAAGCGGGCGCAACAGGATGAGTGCGGTGTCGCTCACGCTTGGGGTTGCCTGGTTTTGCGACGACCTTGTTATTGATCGTCAGGGCCTACAGTTGATATTTGCCTACTACTTTTGAGGAATTTGCCATGAGCGTTCGAGTCGGGATTGTCATGGACCCCATTGCGAGCATCTCCTATAAAAAGGACAGCTCGCTGGCCATGTTGCTGGCGGCACAGGACCGCGGCTGGACCTTGTTTTACATGGAACAGCAAGACCTGTACCTGACTGAAGGCAAGGCGCGGGCGCGCATGAAGCCGCTCACCGTGTTCGCCAACCCTGAAAAATGGTTTGAGCTGGACGCCGAGACAGACACAGCCCTGAGCGATCTGGATGTGATCCTGATGCGTAAAGACCCGCCGTTCGACATGGAGTTTGTGTACACCACCTACTTGCTCGAACAAGCCGAGCGCGACGGGGTGCTGATCGTCAACAAACCGCAGAGCCTGCGTGACTGCAACGAAAAACTGTTCGCCACTCAATTCACCCAGTGCACCCCGCCGACCGTGGTCAGCCGCCGGGCAGATGTGTTACGCGAATTTGCAGCGCTGCACGGCGATGTGATCCTCAAGCCGCTGGACGGCATGGGCGGCACGTCGATTTTCCGTCACCGCGCGGGTGATCCGAACCTGTCAGTGATTCTCGAAACCCTGACCGCCAACGGCACGCAGCAAATCATGGCGCAAGGTTACTTGCCAGCGATCAAGGACGGCGACAAACGCATCCTGATGATCGACGGCGAACCCGTGCCCTATTGCCTGGCGCGTATCCCGGCGCACGGGGAAACCCGTGGCAACCTGGCCGCTGGTGGCCGTGGTGAAGCGCGCCCATTGAGCGAAAAAGACCGTTGGATTGCTGAGCAAGTTGGACCCACATTGCGTGAAAAGGGCTTGTTGTTTGTAGGCCTGGACGTAATCGGTGAACACCTGACTGAGATCAACGTCACCAGCCCGACCTGCATCCGCGAGATTGATAACGCCTTTGGCACCCGCATCGGCGCCCTGCTGATGGACGCCATCGAACGCAAGCTGGCGGCGCGCTGATCGCTAACCGCCTGAAACAGACCAACATTGCGCTATCATGCGCAGCCTGTGAAACCCGCGATGTTGGTCTTTTGCCATGACACTCCCCAGCGACCTGCCCCCCGAACTGAGCCACAGCGGCGTACGCGCGGCTGATCGCCTGGGTTTTACTCTATTCGTCGCGGCCCTGATTCACCTCGCGGTGATCCTGGGTGTCGGGTTCAGCATGAGCGAGCCCAAGCAAATCAGCAAAACCCTGGAAATCACGCTGTCGACCTTCAAAAGCGCCACCGCGCCCAAGAAAGCGGATTTTCTGGCGCAGGACAATCAGGAAGGCAGCGGCACGCTGGACAAGAAAGCCGTGCCCACCACCACCCAGGTGGCACCGTTCCAGGACACCGAAGTCAAAAAAGTCACGCCGCCGCCCGCCGCCAAACCTGAACAGACCCAGGCGGCTCCCAAAGCGGCCGTGACCACCGTGGCCCCAAAACTCAAAAAAGCCACGAGCGAACCGCAGAAGGTCAAAACCGAAGCGGCGCCCAAGGCCAGCATTCCAACGTTTGACAGCTCCCAACTGTCGAGCGAGATTTCCAGCCTCGAAGCCGAACTGGCCAACGAGCAGCAACAGTACGCCAAACGCCCCAAAATCTACCGCATGAGCGCGGCCTCGACCATGCGCGACAAAGGTGCCTGGTACAAAGAAGACTGGCGCAAAAAGATCGAACGCATCGGCAACCTCAACTACCCCGAGCAAGCGCGCCGCGAAAAAATCTACGGCAGATTGCGGTTGCTGGTGTCGATCAACCGCGACGGCTCGCTGCATGAAGTGCTGGTGCTTGAATCTTCGGGCCAGCCATTGCTGGATCAAGCCGCGCAGCGCATCGTGCGGCTCGCCGCGCCGTTTGCCCCCTTCAGCGGCGACCTGGCCGACATCGACCGCCTGGAAATCATCCGCACCTGGAAATTCGCCCAGGGTGATCGGTTGTCCAGTAATTAACCCAAACGCGTAGTCGCTGCCGCCAACTTGTCAGTTTCGCTTGCCAGCGCCACACTAAGGCTCATGAAAAACCACGCACCGACCTACCTCAAGCATCAATTGCTGATCGCCATGCCGCATATGGCCGACCCCAATTTTGCTCATACCTTGACCTACATCGTCGAGCATACGGCCAATGGTGCGATGGGCCTGACCATCAACCGGCCGTTGGATCTGAGCCTGGGGGATATCCTGGAGCAGTTGCGGCCCGACCGTAAAATGTCTGAACTGTGCAAGCACGTACCGATTTATGCCGGCGGCCCGGTCATGACCGACCGCGGTTTTGTCCTGCACCCCGCCAGCATGAATTTCGATGCCACGGTTGAACTTGAAGACGGACTGGCCCTGAGCACGTCGCTGGATGTGCTGGACAGCATCGCTGACGGCAACGGCCCGCAGCGCAGCCTGATCTGCCTGGGTTATGCCGGGTGGGAGGCGGGCCAACTGGAAGCCGAACTGGCCGACAACGCGTGGCTGACCTGCCCCTACTCAGCCGATATTTTGTTTCAAACCTCTAGCGAGTTGCGCCTTGACGCCGCCGCCAATCACCTGGGAGTGAACCTCAACTTGTTAAGCACTCAAGCAGGTCACGCCTGATGGCCAGCCTTCGTTTACTGCTGGGCTTTGACTACGGCACCCGCTCGATCGGCGTCGCCGTCGGCCAGATGATCACTGGCCAAGCCCGCGAGCTGTGTAATTTGAAAGCCGAGAATGGCATCCCGAAGTGGGAAGACATCGAAAAACTCATCAAAGAATGGCAACCCGACGCCCTGGTGGTCGGCATGCCCCTGCACATGGACGGCACCCCGAGCGAGTTCTGCGCAAGGGCGCAAAAATTTGCCAACCGCCTGAATGGCCGGTTCAATCTGCCCGTTTTCACCCACGACGAGCGCCTGACCACCTTTGAGGCCAAAGGCGAACGCAAGGCTCAGGGCGGCCAGCGTGGCAGTTACCGCGACAACCCGGTGGATGCCATCGCCGCCAAACTGGTCTTGCAAGGCTGGCTTGACGACAACCCGGCTCAACCTCAAGCCTGACATTGCGCTCAATTGTTTGACGCACCTCATTGTTTGCGCCCGTCGCAGCACGCATCCTGCGCGGGCCTTTTAAGGAGCCACCATGATCCTGCCTGTTCCCGCTGAACTGATCTCTCAGATGGCGCTTGATCTCAAGGCCCATCTGGCCCGTCGTAACATCACTGAGCCGCGCTACATCGGCATTCGCACCGGTGGCATCTGGGTGGCCCAGGCACTGTTGCGCGCAATGAACAGTGAGGCCCCGCTGGGCACCCTGGACGTATCGTTCTACCGCGACGACTTCAGCCAAAATGGCCTGCACCCCCAAGTGCGCCCCTCGGAGCTGCCGTTCGAGATCGAAGGCCAGCACCTGGTGCTGATCGACGACGTGCTGATGAGCGGTCGTACCATTCGCGCCGCGCTCAACGAATTGTTCGACTATGGTCGTCCGGCCAGCGTGACGCTGGTCAGCCTGCTCGACCTGGACGCCGCCGAGCTGCCGATCCGGCCCAACGTGGTAGGGGCGACCTTGGCCCTCAAGCCGACCGAGCGGGTGAAGTTATCCGGCCCGGCGCCACTGACACTTGAACTTCAAGACTTATCTCAAGATCCAGCCCTTTAAGAGACCACTGCGATGACGCCTACCGACGCCAAGCGCCCGCTGCAGCTCAATGATCAGGGCCAGCTGCGCCACTTTTTGTCGCTCGACGGCCTGCCCCGCGAGTTGCTGACAGAGATCCTCGACACCGCCGACTCGTTCCTTGAAGTCGGCGCCCGGGCGGTGAAAAAAGTCCCGTTGCTGCGCGGCAAGACCGTTTGCAACGTGTTCTTCGAAAACTCCACCCGCACCCGCACCACATTCGAAATGGCGGCCCAGCGCCTGTCTGCGGACGTGATCACCCTCAACGTGTCCACTTCCTCGGCGAGCAAGGGCGAAACCCTGCTCGACACCCTGCGCAACCTTGAAGCCATGGCCGCCGACATGTTCGTGGTACGCCACGGCGACTCCGGCGCCGCGCACTTCATTGCCGAGCACGTGTGTCCGCAGGTGGCGATCATCAATGGCGGCGACGGCCGTCACGCGCACCCCACGCAGGGCATGCTCGACATGTTGACCATTCGTCGACACAAAGGCGGGTTTGAGAACCTGTCGGTAGCCATCGTCGGCGACATTTTGCACTCGCGGGTGGCGCGCTCGAACATGATCGCGCTCAAGACCCTGGGCTGCCAGGACATCCGCGTGATTGCCCCCAAAACCCTGTTGCCCATCGGCATCGAGCAATACGGGGTCAAGGTCTACACCGACATGACCGAGGGCCTGAAAGACGTCGACGTGGTGATCATGTTGCGCCTGCAACGCGAACGCATGTCCGGCGGCCTGCTGCCGAGCGAAGGCGAGTTCTACCGTCTGTTCGGCCTGACCACCGCCCGTCTGGCCGGTGCCAAACCTGATTGCATCGTGATGCACCCCGGCCCGATCAACCGGGGCGTGGAGATTGAGTCTGCCGTGGCCGATGGCCCGCACTCGGTCATTCTCAACCAAGTGACTTACGGCATCGCAGTGCGCATGGCGGTGCTGTCCATGACCATGAGCGGGCAAACGGCCCAGCGCCAATACGAACAGGAGAACGCCCAGTGAAACTCAGCATTCTCGGCGCCCGCGTGATTGATTCCGCCAGCCAGCTGGACACCGTCACCGATTTGCATCTGGAAGCCGGCAAAATTATTGCCATCGGCGCAGCCCCGGCCGGTTTTACCCCAACCCAAACCCTGGACGCCAAAGGCCTCGTTGCCGCGCCGGGGCTGGTTGACTTGAACGTCGCTCTGCGCGAGCCGGGCTACAGCCGCAAAGGCACCATCGCCAGTGAAACCCGCGCCGCAGCGGCCGGTGGTGTGACCAGCCTGTGTTGCCCGCCGCACACAAAACCGGTGCTCGATACCTCGGCCGTGGCCGAGCTGATCCTTGACCGCGCACGCGAAGCCGGCAACTGCAAAGTGTTCCCCATCGGTGCGCTGAGCAAAGGGCTGGATGGCGAGCAACTGGCTGAGCTGATCGCCTTGCGTGATGCCGGGTGTGTCGCGTTCGGCAACGGTCTGAACAGCTTCACCAATACCCGCACCCTGTGCCGGGCACTGGAATACGCGGCCACTTTCGACCTGACAGTGATTTTCCACTCGCAGGACCGTGACCTGGCAGAAGGCGGTATCGCCCACGACGGCGCGATGGCAGCGTTTCGTGGCTTGCCGGGCATCCCTGAAACCGCTGAGACCGTGGCCCTGGCCCGCGACCTGTTGCTGGTCGAGCAAAGCGGGGTGCGCGCGCACTTCAGCCAGTTGACCAGCGCCCGCGGCGTGGCCCTGATCGCTCAGGCACAGGCACGCGGTCTGAAAGTCACGGCGGATGTGGCGCTGTATCAATTGATACTGACCGATGAAGCGCTGGTGGATTTTTCCAGCGTGTACCACGTGCAACCGCCCCTGCGCACCCGCGCTGACCGTGACGGCCTGCGTGAAGCGGTGAAATCGGGGGTGGTGCAAGCCATTTCCAGCCATCACCAACCCCACGAACGCGATGCCAAACTGGCCCCCTTCGGCGCCACTGAACCGGGCATGAGCAGCGTAGAGCTGTTACTGCCGTTAGCGATGACCTTGGTAGAAGACGGCTTGCTCGACTTGCCGACCCTGTTGGCCCGCCTGAGCACAGGCCCGGCAGACGCCTTACGCCTGCCAGCAGGGCGCTTGGCGGTGGGTTCGGCGGCAGATCTGGTGCTGTTTGATCCAACGGCTTCAACGGTGGCCGGTGAGACGTGGTACTCCAAAGGCGACAATTGCCCGTTCCTGGGCCATTGCCTGCCGGGAGCCGTGCGTTACACGCTGGTGGATGGGCGGATCAGCTACGAAGGCTGACGCGCTGCGCTCACCCCAACCCTCTCCCTGCGGGAGAGGGCCAGGGGCTGTGGCGCTTAACGACGCTCTGCGTTCTTGATTGATATCTGGGTATTGAGCGTCCAGAAGTCATACAGAATGCCGACCAGGAACAAACCGCCGGTAAACAGGTAAATGATCCCTGTGATCCACTTGCCCATGTACATGCGGTGCACACCTAACACGCCCAGGAACGTCAGCAGAATCCACGCCACGCTGTAGTCGGTATCACCCGATGTAAAGCGCAGGTCCGCTTCGCGGTCCATGCTCGGGATCAGGAACAAGTCGATCAGCCAGCCGATGCCCAGCAAGCCCAGCGTAAAAAACCAGATCGTCCCGGTCACCGGCTTGCCGTAATAGAAGCGATGCGCTCCCAAAAAGCCAAAAATCCACAGCAAGTAACCCAGCACTTTGCTGTGGGTATCGCGTTGTAGATCGTCTCGATAGCCGCTCATTGATGCCCCCTTAGGTGTCGATAGAAAAAATTGTGAAGTTTTTTGTGACTTTTTTACTGTCGTGCAAAAGGTAAAAGTGTCTTACAAGATTTGGCGCAAACCCTTGTACTGCCTGACCTGCGCTCCAACCATGTGACAATTTGCCACCCCGCTTGCGGTTTTTGACCTCCAGGTCCAATCGACAAACGGCCTGAGAAAGGACAAAAAAGCTGTTATAAAGTTGCGCGCTTACCTACATAGAGCCCTGCCGAATGCGTCCTTTATTCAAGACATGGCTAACCATTTGCCTATTAATGCCACTGGCCGCCCACGCCACCAATCGTGAGCAACATCTTCCTTCGGGCTTCACCGGTTACACCGCAAAATCATCTGCGAGTGCTCCGTTTGTCGCCTCTAACAGCAAAACCGTCACACGCCCGACCTCCAGTAAAGTTCATCGCAAAGCCCCAGGCAAAATTGCGACCCCGGCACTGGTCGCGGCCAACAAGCAAAGCAGCAGTGTACTGAGCCGTGCCGTCAACGTGCTGGGTACGCCTTATCGTTGGGGCGGTAGCAGCCCAAGTAAAGGCTTTGATTGCAGCGGCCTGGTCAAATACGCGTTCAACGATGTGGCGGCCGTCAATTTGCCACGCAGCTCCAGCGCGATGGCCAGCGGTCATGGCCAAAAGGTTGATCGCAAGGACCTGAAGCCAGGCGACTTGCTCTTTTTCAACATCAAGAGCCGCAAGGTCAATCACGTTGCCATTTACCTGGGCAACGACCGGTTTATCCATGCCCCCCGTCGCGGCAAGTCGGTCTCTATCGACACCTTGAAAAAACCTTACTGGCAGAGCCACTACGTGGTCGCCAAGCGCATTTTGCCCAAAGAGAAAACCACCCTGCGGGTTGCTCAGCGCTAAACATCCCATCTCTGTAGGCGCGGGTACGCTCGCGTTTACAGGATGTCGCCCCTCTGTCTGAGCCGTGCCAGGCTCATGTCCAGGGTTTGCATCCCTACCGCGCCGCCGGTCTGGATTGCCGACACCATTTGCGCCACCTTGTTTTCCCGAATCAAATGCCTGATGGCTGGCGTGCCCAGCATGATTTCGTGCGCCGCCACGCGCCCGCCTCCCTTTCGCCTGACCAACGTTTGCGCAATCACCGCCCTCAGTGATTCGGACAGCATCGTGCGTACCACGGCTTTCTCTTCTGCAGGAAATACATCCACCATGCGGTCGATGGCTTTTGCCGCAGACGGTGTGTGCAACGTCGCAAAGACCAAGTGCCCGGTTTCAGCGGCGCTAAGCGCTAAGCGAATGCTGTCCAGGTCGCGCATTTCGCCCAGCATGATCACGTCCGGGTCTTCACGCAGCGCTGAACGTAGCGCGGCGCTAAAACTGCCTGTGTCGCGATGCACCTCGCGCTGGTTAATCAAGCACTGGCGCGGCGTGTGGATGAACTCAATCGGGTCTTCGATGGTGAGAATGTGCAGGGGGCGGGTGCTGTTCAAGTGGTCAATCATGGCCGCCAAGGTAGTGGTTTTACCGGACCCCGTGGCGCCCGTAAGCAGTATCAACCCGTGCGGCGCATGACTCAGCTCACTGAACACCCCGCTCAAGCCCAGTGACTCAAGGCTGGGCAGCGTCGAGGCAATGCTGCGAAACACCGCACCCGCGCCGCGCTGTTGCTCAAACGCATTCACCCGAAAGCGGCCCAAGCCCGCCACCGCGTATGAAAAATCAGCTTCGCGCTCGGCCTTGAACGCGACACGCTGTGGCTCGGTCATGACGCTGTGGATAAGCCCACGCACAGCGTCTGAGTCCAGCACGGGCCACTCGCCCCGCTGCATGTCGCCGTCGATACGCAGCATGGGCGCCACGCCCGCTGACAGGTGCAAGTCTGAAGCCCCGCGATTGACGCAAACGGCCAACAGGTCGGCGATGTCCATCCCCCCTCCCAATTCCAGTAGAATGCCGCAGACTTTCACCACGGCGGGCTTAATTGAATGTCCACGATAGCTGACAACATCGCTCAGGTTGAGGCGCGCATCCGTGCAGCGGCACTGGCTGTGCAACGTGATGTAACGAGCATTCACTTGCTGGCAGTCAGCAAGACCAAACCCGCTGGCGCACTGCGCGAAGCGTATGCCGCCGGAGTTCGCGACTTCGGCGAGAATTACCTGCAAGAAGCCCGCGCCAAACAGACTGAATTAGCTGACCTGCCCTTGTGTTGGCACTTCATCGGCCCCATTCAATCGAACAAGACGCGCGACATCGCTGAACATTTCGCGTGGGTGCACTCCGTGGACCGTCTGAAAATCGCCCAGCGCTTGTCTGAACAGCGCCCGGCTGAGCTGGCGCCGCTGAACATCTGCATTCAGGTCAACGTCAGTGGTGAGGCCAGTAAATCCGGCTGCACCCCGGCAGATTTGCCCGCGCTGGCTGCCGCGATCCATGCGTTGCCCCGTTTGAAGCTGCGCGGCTTGATGGCGATCCCGGAACCCACCGACGACCGCGCCGAACAGGATGCTGCCTTTGCGACGGTACGCACGCTGCAAGAGAGCCTGAACTTGGGGCTAGACACGCTTTCGATGGGCATGAGCCACGACCTGGAGTCGGCCATTGCCCAAGGCGCCACATGGGTGCGGGTCGGTACTGCACTGTTTGGCGCTCGAGACTACAGCCAGGCCTGAGAAAGCCTGCCTCACTTTTGATAAGGATCTGTTATGAGCAAGACGCGTATTGCCTTTATCGGAGCCGGTAACATGGCTTCCAGCCTGATCGGCGGCCTGTTGGCCAAAGGTCTGGACGCTGCACAGATCCGCGCCAGCGATCCCGGCGCCGACACTCGCGCCAAGGTCGCTGAACAGCACGGTATCGAGCTGTTCGCCGATAACGCGCAAGCCGTTCAAGACGCGGATGTGATCGTCATCGCCGTCAAGCCGCAGGCCATGAAAGCCGTGTGCCAGGACCTGCGCCCACACCTCAAGCCGCATCAACTGCTGGTGTCGATTGCCGCCGGCATTACCTGCGCCAGCCTGCTTGAATGGCTGGGCACTCAGCCACTGGTGCGCTGCATGCCCAATACGCCTGCCCTGCTGGGTAAAGGCGTGAGCGGTTTGTACGCCACTGCTCAGGTGACGCCAGCACAACGCCAGCAGGCCGACGAGTTGTTGAGCGCTGTGGGCATCGTGGTCTGGGTCGAAACAGAAGCCCAGATCGACGCGGTAACCGCCGTATCGGGCAGCGGCCCGGCGTATTTCTTCCTCTTGATCGAAGCCATGACCGCCGTCGGCGTCAAACTTGGCTTGAGCCATGAGGTGGCTGAGCAACTGGCGGAGCAGACCGCACTGGGCGCTGCCCATATGGCTGTGAGCAGCGATGTGGACGCAAGCGAACTGCGCCGTCGCGTGACCTCGCCTGCGGGCACCACTGACGCTGCAATCAAATCATTCCAGGCCAGTGGTTTTGAAGCCATGGTCGAAAAAGCATTGAGTGCCGCCGCGCACCGCTCGGCCGAAATGGCCGAACAACTGGGTCAATAAAGGAGCAAATGATGTCAGGACTTAATGGCGCTGCCATTTTTGTGGTTCAAACCCTGGGCAGCCTGTATTTGCTGGTCGTGCTGCTGCGCTTCATCTTGCAGCTGGTTCGGGCCAACTTTTACAACCCGATCTGCCAGTTCACCGTCAAAGCGACGCAAACCCTGCTCAAACCGATGCGCCGCGTCATTCCAAGCGTGCTCGGCCTGGACATGTCCTCGCTGGTGCTGGCGATTCTGGTGCAGATGGTGGTGTTCGCCATTGTGCTGACCTTGAGCTACATCCCGTTCAACGTCCTCGGGCTGTTAGTGTGGGCGATCATTGGGGTGACGGCACTGTTTCTCAAAGTGTTCTTCTTCGCCATGATCATCAGCGTGATTCTGTCGTGGGTGGCACCGGGTAGCACCAGCCCTGGCGCCGAGCTGGTCAACCAGATCACAGAACCTGCACTGGCACCGTTCCGCCGCTTCTTGCCGAGCATGGGCGGCCTGGATATTTCACCGATTCTGGCGTTCATGGTGATCCAGCTGATCCAGAGCTACGTGATTCCGCCCCTGGCGGTGTACGTCAACATGCCGCCTGAGCTGTTCGGCCTGATCTGATGAGCTATTTCCGCTGGGACGGTGACGACCTGATTCTCGACTGTCACTTGCAACCCAAGGCCAGCAGCGATGAGTTTGCTGGCCTGCACGGTGACCGCCTGAAAATCCGCCTCACCGCCCCACCGGTTGAAGGCAAAGCCAACGCCCACCTGGTGGCCTTCCTGGCCAAGGCGTTCGGCATTTCCAAGAGCCAAGTGAGCTTGATCAGCGGCGAACTCAATCGCCAAAAACGCGTGCGTTTGCATGGCCCTAAAAAGTTGCCAGACCTTCCAGGGCTTGCCAAACCTTGAGTCAGCCTCTGTAGTCGCTGCCGCAGGCTGCGATGGAGGCAGGCTGACCTCCAGCAGCGCATTTGCATGCAGCCTCGGTAGCGACTACGGGTTTGGGGCAGGTGATAAATCAGCCCCGAGCATTGCTTGCCGCTTGCTACCGCGCTCATTAGACTTACGCCTCATTTAAATGAGAGCAGGGTCGATGCCAACTGCCTTTCCCCCCGATTCCGTTGGTCTGGTTGTGCCACTCGTTGCACACTTCGGCGAACCGCTGGCTTTGGCCTGCGGGCGCTCACTGCCTGCCTATGACCTGATTTACGAAACCTATGGCCAGCTCAATGCCACGGCCAGTAACGCGGTACTGATTTGCCACGCGCTGTCGGGGCATCATCATGCCGCCGGTTATCACAGCGTCGACGATCGCAAACCCGGCTGGTGGGACAGTTGCATCGGCCCCGGCAAGCCCATCGACACCCGTAAATTCTTCGTGGTCAGCCTCAACAACCTCGGTGGATGCAACGGCTCAACCGGCCCGAGCAGCATCGATCCGCAAACCGGCCGCCCCTTTGGCGCCTCGTTCCCGGTACTGACCGTTGAAGACTGGGTGCACAGCCAGGCGCGCCTGGCGGATCGTCTGGGCATCACGCAATGGGCCGCCGTGATCGGTGGCAGCCTGGGCGGCATGCAAGCCTTGCAGTGGAGCATCAGCTACCCCGATCGCCTGCGCCATTGCCTGGCTATCGCCTCGGCACCCAAGCTGTCCGCGCAAAACATTGCGTTCAACGAAGTCGCGCGCCAAGCCATCCTCACCGACCCCGAGTTCCACGGCGGTTCGTTCCAGGAAAAAGGCCTGATCCCCAAACGCGGCCTGATGCTGGCACGCATGGTGGGCCATATCACTTACCTGTCGGATGACTCGATGGGCGAGAAATTCGGCCGCGGGCTTAAGAACGAAAACCTCAACTACGACTTCCACAGCGTCGAGTTTCAGGTCGAGAGCTACCTGCGTTATCAGGGCGAAGAGTTTTCCGGGCGCTTCGATGCCAACACCTATTTGTTGATGACCAAGGCCCTGGACTACTTCGACCCGGCGGCCAACTTCAACGATGATCTGGCCAAAACCTTTGCCGGGGCCAAGGCGCGCTTTTGCGTGATGTCGTTCACCACCGACTGGCGCTTCTCGCCCGCGCGTTCGCGCGAACTGGTGGATGCACTGATGGCCGCGAAAAAAGACGTGTGTTATCTGGAAATCGACGCGCCGCAGGGCCATGACGCCTTCCTGATCCCGATCCCGCGCTACCTGCAAGCCTTCAGCAACTACATGAACCGCATAGACCTGTGAGAACGCCATGAGAGCCGACCTGGAAATCATCCAAGACTGGATCCCCGCCGGCAGCCGCGTGCTCGACCTCGGTTGTGGTGATGGCGAACTGCTGAGCTGGCTGCGCGACAACAAGCAAGTCACCGGCTACGGCCTTGAAAACGACCCGGACAACATTGCCGAGTGCGTGGCCAAAGGCATTAACGTCATCGAGCAAGACCTCGACAAAGGGCTGGGCAACTTTGCCAGCAACAGCTTTGACATCGTGGTCATGACCCAGGCGCTGCAAGCGGTGCATTACCCCGACCGGATCCTCGACGAAATGTTGCGCGTCGGCCGCCAATGCATCATTACCTTCCCCAACTTCGGCCACTGGCGCTGCCGCTGGTATCTGGCCAGCAAAGGCCGCATGCCGGTGTCCGAGTTTTTGCCGTACACCTGGTACAACACGCCCAACATCCACTTTTGCACTTTTGAAGACTTCGAAGCGCTGTGCCGTGAACGCGAAGCGCAGGTCATCAACCGTCTTGCCGTGGATCAACAACACCGGCATGGGTGGGCGAGTAAGTTATGGCCTAACCTGTTAGGCGAGATTGGCATTTATCGTGTCAGCAGTCCTGGCCTTCAGGATCACAAAGTCGCGGTTTAACAGGTTCGCTCAAAGGAGAAAGACCATGGGTCGTATTGGATTACTACTGCTTTCAATGTGTTTGGGGGCGAACGCGCTGGCCGCCGACCAAACGGTGGCCCAACGCCAGCAGACATTTGGCGATATCACGGTGTACTACAACGCCTTCCGGTCTACTTTTCTGACGCCCCGCATCGCCAACACGGTGGGAGTCACGCGCAGCGACCAGAATGCCGTGTTGAATATCACCGTGAACAAGGCGGGCAAGAATATTGCCGCCAATGTGCAGGGCAGCGTAAAAACCGGGGATGAAAAAGCAACACCGTTGAGGTTTCGTGAAGTCGGCGAAAACGGCGAAATCAACTATCTCGCTCAATTCCCGGTCAAAGGCACGCAGACTTTCACCTTCAAAGTGGACGTAAAAGCTCCCGGAGCCACGTCTGAAACAATCGAATTTACTCAAGTGGTCGCTCCAATCGAATGATGAACTTCACGCAACTGGTACTCGCAAGCCACAACGCGGGCAAACTCAAAGAACTTCAGGCCATGCTCGGCGAGTCGGTGCAGTTGCGCTCGATTGGAGAATTCAGTAGCGTCGAGCCGGATGAAACCGGCTTGTCGTTTGTCGAGAACGCGATTTTAAAAGCCCGTAACGCGGCGCGTATTTCGGGTTTGCCAGCCTTGGCTGACGACTCGGGGCTGGCCGTGGATTTTCTGGGTGGCGCGCCGGGCATTTACTCGGCCCGCTACGCTGACGGCCAAGGCGATGCGGCGAACAACGCCAAACTGCTCGATGCCCTCAAAGACGTGCCCGACGCCGAGCGCGGCGCACAGTTTGTGTGCGTGCTGGCGTTGGTGCGCCACGCTGACGACCCTTTGCCAATCATCTGTGAAGGCTTGTGGCACGGGCGTATTCTGCCCGCCGCCAGTGGCGAGCACGGCTTTGGCTACGACCCGTTGTTCTGGGTGCCTGAGCGTAACTGCTCCAGCGCTGAACTCAGCCCGACAGAAAAAAACCAACTGAGCCACCGCGCTCGCGCCATGGTCTTGCTGCGCCAGCGTTTGAGCCTCAAATGACCCACGACACACCGCCACAGCCGCTCTATCTGGGCGCGGCTGGCTTTACCCAGCAGGCGCCACGCGCGCCGCTGAGCCCATTGCCTCCCTTGTCGCTGTACATCCATATCCCGTGGTGCGTGCGTAAATGCCCGTATTGCGATTTCAACTCCCACACCGCCAGCCCTGTGCTGCCCGAAGACGAATACGTCGACGCCCTGCTCGCCGATCTGGACCAGGATCTGCACGCAGTGTATGGCCGTGAGCTGAGTTCGATCTTCTTTGGCGGCGGCACGCCGAGCCTGTTCAGTGCTGCCTCGCTGGGTCGCCTGCTCGCGGGGGTTGAAGCGCGCATTCCTTTTGCCAGCGACATTGAAATCACCCTGGAAGCCAACCCCGGCACGTTCGAGCAAGAAAAGTTCGTGGCGTACCGCAAATTGGGGATCAATCGCCTGTCGATCGGCATCCAGAGTTTTCAGCAAGAGAAACTCAAGGCGTTAGGCCGCATCCATAACGGCGACGAAGCAGTACGCGCCGCTGGCATGGCGCGTCAGGCCGGTTTTGACAACTTCAACCTGGACTTGATGCATGGCTTGCCCGATCAGTCGCTGGACGATGCCCTGAGCGATCTGCGCCAGGCCATCGCCCTGAAGCCGACGCACCTGTCGTGGTATCAACTGACGCTCGAACCCAACACCGTGTTCTGGAACCAGCCGCCCACGCTGCCGGAAGACGACACGTTGTGGGACATTCAAGAAGCCGGACAAGCCCTGCTCGCCGAGCACGGCTACGCGCAATACGAAGTGTCCGCATACGCGTTGCCCGACCGCCCCGCGCGGCACAACCTCAACTACTGGAGCTTTGGCGACTTCATCGGCATTGGTGCCGGTGCCCACGGCAAGTTGAGCCATCCCGATGGTCGTATCGTACGCACATGGAAAACCCGTCTGCCAAAGGACTACCTCAATCCGGCCAAAAACTTCCAGGCCGGGGAGAAAACCCTGACTGCCGAAGAGCTACCGTTTGAGTTTCTAATGAACGCCTTGCGCCTGACGGACGGCGTAGATTCAAAGCTTTACCCGCAGCGCACCGGCCTGACTCTCGACAGCTTGAAAACAGGGCGAGAAGCTGCCGAACAAAGTGGCTTATTGCAGGTCGAACCGACACGCCTGGCGGCGACTGCCCGCGGCCAATTGTTTCTCAATGACCTGTTGCAGCACTTTTTGACCTAAGGAAATCGAATGGACTTGGTACTCGACCTGCTTGCCACAGTATCGCGCTGGAGCCGCAGCCACCTTTCAGATATCTCTCTGGCGTTGATTGGCTGTTTGCTGGTGTTGTTTGGGGCGGACTTCAAGGGCTGGGTCGAGCAGCGTCTGGGCAGCATCGCCGGCGCCCTGCGCGTCCCCTTGATGGCCTTGCTGTGCCTGGTGGGCAGCGGCGCTGCATTAATCTACGCGACCCCCTGGGTAGAGCGCGGCCTGAGCCAATTCAACAACTACAGCTTGGCGCCCGTATTGCTCGTGGTGCTGGTACTGATTGGTGTGGTTGCAGACCGCCGTTGATTTCGCCTGTTACCTGTAGCAGCTGCCGCAGGCGGCGTTGAACCCGCGCACTCAGTCCACCTGATAAACCGTGCCCTCAGCATTTGCGATCGCTGCGCAATCGAACGCAGCCTTCGGCAGCGACTACAAGTGTGCGTCAACTACCTCTCAACTTCGTAG